>VGIW01000076.1 GCA_016867715.1 Candidatus Eisenbacteria bacterium
GCGGAAACCAAGGGGACGGAGAAGTAGCGCCGCGCGAGGAGAAAGACGGGACCGGCGGAGCGATCGATCCGCCGGTCTTTCTCTTGCCGCCCCGGCGCGCTCACGACCGGAACGGCTCGAGAAGCGGAAGGGCGAGGGATCGCGTCCTTTCGCGGTCGATCTTTCCGGTCGGCGAGAGGGGAAGGCGATCGAGGCGCGCGATTCTCCGAGGGCGTTTGTGCGGGGCGAGCGATGCGGCGAGATGCGCGGCGAGGGCCGCTCGGTCGAGAGCCTCCCCATCGACGACGATCGCCGCGGCGAGAACGTCTCCCCACGTTTCGTCGGGAATTCCGAACACGCACGCCGCGCGCACCCCGGGGAAACGCTCGATTTCCGTTTCCACCTCGCGCGGGCTCACGTTCTCTCCGCCGGTAACGAGCATCTCGTCCGATCTTCCGAACACATGCACGCGCCCCGCCTCGTCGATCGCCCCGAGATCTCCGGTGTCGAACCAGCCGCCCGCGAGAAAGGGAGAAGCCTCGGGCTCCGCGGAAACATACGACGTGAAGAGCATCGGCCCGCGAACGTAGATCCGCCCGCCCTCCGCACGGAGCTCGGCCCCCGGGAGCGCGCGAGCGACCGGACCCGCGGGCCTCGTCCCGTAAGGCCAGGCCGCGACCTGCGAGCAGGTTTCCGTGAGCCCGTAGGTCGGATACGCGGGAATCCCGCGCTCCCAAGCCTCGTCGAGGAGCGCGGACGAGAGAGGACCGCCTCCCACGAGCACCGCCCGAAGAGACGAAGGAGGCGAGCCGCGCGGCGCGATGTCGAGAAGACGGCGCAGCATCGCCGGGACGACGGAAAGAAGCGTCACGCGCTCCTTCTCGATCGCGCGCCTGAGGCGGTCCGCCGCGAAGGACCCGGCGAGAACGACCGCTCGCCGCCCGAGAAGACAGCGCGTCACGATCGAGAACCCGCCGACGTGCGCGAGAGAGAGCGCGAGCGCCCAGCGGTCCTCCTCCTCCCAGCCGAGGTTCGCCGCGCTCGAGGCCGCGCTCGCCGCGAAGGCGGCCCGAGATAGGACCACGCCCTTCGGCCTTCCGCTGGTCCCTGACGTATGAACAATCGCGAGAGGGCGCCCGTCGTCCGGCGGAGGCTCCTGCGTTCCGAAGGGAGGGCTCTCCGCGCGCGCCTCGGGGAGCGGCCCTTCGATTCGAACAACCGGCCCGCATCGCTCCAGGATCGACTCCTGCTCGCGCTCCGCGAGCGTGTCGCGAAGGGGAACGGCCGGGATCCCCCAATCGATCAGCGCGTAGATGAAGGCGATCGTCTCCTTTCGCGCGGACGCAAGGAACGCGACCGGCCGCGCGTCTCCCGGCCGGAGCCCGCGCGCCGCGAGCGCGTGGAGCGCGGCGTTCACGAAGGGGAGGAACTCCTCGAACGTGTATGCAATTTCGCCCGCGACGAGCACGGTTCGGTCCGGCGCCTCGCGCGCCGCCCGAGAGAACGAGAGGCTCACGGAATCGTCTCCGCCGATCGAACGCCGAGTCCCGCGCCCCCGGAGCGTCGGATCTCCTTCTCGCGGATTTGCGGCACCGCGATCTCCGGCCAGACCGAAAGGCCCGCGTGCCGATCGAGGCCGCACGCGAGCGGCTCGGCGGGGAGCGCGAGGGCGAGCTCCGCTGCGGCCGCGAGGGCGACCGGCCCGTCGAAGAGATGGGTCACGACGAGGCCGGCGTTTCTCGCCTTTCCGATCCTTGCGATGCGAAGGGTCGGAAGGAAACCGCCGAGCACCATCGGCTTCAGGACGAAGACTCGGCACGCGGGGACGAGGGAGAGCCGCTCGGCCGCGCCCGGGAGAGCGAGCGTTTCGTCCGCCGCGAGAGAAACGGGCGAAGGCCCCATCTTGAGGAGGAGATACGGAATGACCGGCTGCTCGACGAACTCCGGCTCGAGCTCGGCGAGCGCGCGAAGACGGTCGTTCGCCTCGGCGAGGTCCCACGCGCCGTTTGCGTCGAGCCGCATGCGAAGCGAGCTTCCGAACGCGCGGCGGACTCCCCGAAGAAGCTCCATCTCCTTGTCGAAGCGTCCTCGCCTCCCGATCTTGAGCTTCACCGTGGAGATCCCACGCGCCCTCGCGGCGCGGATCTCCTCGACGAGCGCGTCCGGCTCCTCCTCCTGCGCGAGGGCCGCGAGAGGGATCGCGCGGTCCGGAACCTCCTCGCGGAAGAGGGCCGAAATCGGCTTCCGCTCCTCCTGACCCGTGAGATCGAGAAGGGCCGTCTCGAGCGCGAAGCGGGCCGCCGGCGCGCGCGGGTCGACGAGCCTCGCGGCCGACTCGAGCCAGATCTCCAGCGGATCCTCCGGATCCCGCGCGGGAAGATCTTCGAGGGAAAGAGACGCGAGGGTCTTCTCGCAACGATCGACCGTGTCGGTCGAGAACCCGGGGAGCGGGCTCGCCTCGCCGAGACCGAGGCGCCCTTCCTCGTCGTAGAGGCGAAGAAGAACGCCCTCCCTCTCGGCGTGGGCGGCGCGCGCGCTCCACGCTTTTCCGCGCACGGGTCCCGCGACGCGCTCGACTTTCTTCCCGACAACCTTCACCGTTCACATCCTCACGACGGCGCCGCCCTCGCGATTCCGATCGAGAAGAGAACGCCGTGAAAGAAGAGAAGCCTCGCCGTGTTCTTCAGGGCGCGGTTGAGGGCGGGCCCTTCGATCGACGTGAAGACGACCCGCGCCGTTCGCCAGGCGAAGGGGATCGTCGCGAGCGGGAGAAGGACCCACGCGGAGAAGCCGGGAGCGCCGGCGAGGGCCGCCGGAACCGCGTAGGCGGCGAGAAGGAGAACGCCGTACTCGATCCGCCCCGCGCGCCGTCCGAATCGGGCGGCGATTGTCTTCTTCCCCGATCGCCGATCGGTGTCCGCGTCGCGCACGTTGTTCACCACGAGGATTGCCGTCGCGAGCGAGGCGACGGGAACCGAAGCGATCCACGCGACGGGCGGGACGGCGCGCGCCTGCACGAACGCGCTCCCCGCGACCGCGACGAACCCGAAGAAGACGAAGACGAAGAGATCGCCGAGCCCGCGGTAGCCGAGCGGATAGGGGCCTCCGGTGTACGCGATCGCCGAGGCGATCGAAAGAAGGCCGATCACGACGACCGGCCAGCCGGCGGCGGCCGTGAGGTACGCGCCGACGGCGAGCGCGAGCCCGAAGACGACCGCCGCGCCCGCGCGCAGGGCGCGAGGAGAGAGAAGGCCCGACTGCGCCGCGCGCGTCGGCCCCAAACGATCCGGCGTGTCCGCACCCTTCTCGTAATCGAACAGATCGTTCGTGATGTTCGAGCCGATCTGGAGAAGAAGCGCGCCGGCGAGCGCGGCCAGCGCGGGACCAGCGCGAAAGCCGCCCGCGCGGATCGCGCACGCGGTTCCGACGAGAACCGGAGTCGCCGCGGCGGTGAGCGTGGCCGGCCGAGAGGCGAGAAGCCACGCGCGCACGCCGCCCGGTGCGACGGCTGCCTCGGAACGGCTCATGGGAATCGCCGAAACTTTCGGAAGTCGGGATCGCGTTTCTCGACGAACGCGTTCCTCCCTTCCTTCCCCTCCTCGGTGAGATAGAAGAGAAGGGTCGCGTTCCCCGCGAGCTCCTGAAGGCCGGCCTGGCCGTCGCAGTCGGCGTTCAGCGCAGCCTTGAGGCAGCGGATCGCAGTCGGGCTGTTTTTCAGGATTTCCCTGCACCACTGAATCGTCTCTTCTTCAAGCTTCTCGAGCGGAACGACCGCGTTGACGAGACCCATCGCGAGCGCCTCGCGGGCGCCGTACTGCCGACAGAGGAACCAGATCTCGCGGGCCTTCTTCTGCCCGACGATGCGGGCCATGTACGCGGCGCCGTATCCGCCGTCGAAGCTTCCGACGCGGGGGCCGGTCTGGCCGAAGCGGGCGTTCTCAGCGGCGATCGTGAGGTCGCACATGAGATGGAGCACGTGCCCTCCGCCGATCGCGTAGCCGGCGACCATCGCGATCACCGGTTTCGGCAGCGTGCGGATCTGGCGCTGAAGGTCGAGCACGTTGAGGCGCGGGATGCCGTCGGCGCCGACGTAGCCTCCCTCGCCTCGGACCTTCTGGTCGCCGCCGGACGAGAACGCCTCCGTCCCCTCGCCGGTGAGAACGACGACACCGACCCGTTCGTCGTCGCGCGCGTCCGCGAACGCGCGGCTCATCTCGCTCACCGTGAGCGGGCGGAACGCGTTCCGCACTTCCGGACGGCGGATCGTGATCTTCGCGATCCCCTCCGCCGCCTTCTCGTAGCGGGTGTCCTGGAAGTCGAAACCGGGAACGAGCTCCCAGAAGGCAGGATTCATCTCTCTCCCTCTCTCCCGGCCGGAGCCGGCCTTCGCGGCGCGGACCCGGACGGGCTTCACGTTTCGCTCGTAGGTTACCACAGCTCGCGCGGCGTTCTTCAAGAGCGTGGCGCGCGCGGTGGGTCCTTGTTACGATTGCGGCGAGGAGCCGGAGGTATGGCGCGAGAAGACGACATCCGCCCCGAGGAGACGCTCGACCCCGAGGATTGGGAGTCGATGCGGGCGCTCGGCCGCCGGATGCTCGACGACATGCTCGACTACGCCAGAACCGTCCGCGAGCGGCCTCCGTGGCGGCACGCTCCCGACGAGGTCGAGGCGCGTTTCCAGGCGCCTCTTCCGCTCGATCCGTCCCCCGTCGAAGAGGTCTACGAAGAGTTCCGCACGTTCGTCCTCCCCTATCCGGTCGGCAACATTCACCCGCGCTTCTGGGGATGGGTGCACGGAACGGGAACCGTGCTCGGCGCGTTCGCCGAGTTCCTCGCCGCGTCGATGAACCCGAACACCGGCGGCCGCGATTTTCACAGCGCGATCTACGTCGAGCGCCAGGTGATCGATTGGCTGAAGGAGATCGCGGGTTTTCCACGAAACGCGAGCGGCCTTCTCACGACCGGCTGCTCCGCCGCGAACCTGATCGGGCTCGCGGTCGCTCGGAACGCGAAAGCGGATCGCGACATGCGGAAAGAAGGACTTCAGGCATGCCGGCGCCGAATGACCCTTTACGCCTCAGAGGAGATCCACAGCTCGGTCCAGAAATCGGCGGAGCTCCTCGGGCTCGGAAGCGACGCGCTCCGGCTTCTTCCGGCCGGCGCCGACTTCCGGATCGACTGCGGCGCGCTCGAGGAGGCGATTCGGCGGGATCGGCGATACGGACATCTTCCCTTCTGCATCGTCGGAGCGGCGGGGACGACGAACACGGGGGCGATCGACGACCTCGACGCGCTCGCGGAGATCTCTCGCGAGGAGAATCTCTGGTTCCACGTGGACGGCGCGTTCGGGATGTGGGCGGCGCTTGATTCAGACCTCAAGAATCTAGTCCGAGGAATCGAGAAAGCGGACTCGCTCGCGTTCGATCTCCACAAATGGATGTACATGCCCTACGACATCGGCGGAGTTCTCGTGCGCGACGAAGAGGAGCATCTTCGCACCTTCGCGCTCCGGCCCCCGTACCTCGCGCACGGCGAGGGCGGGCGAGGTCTCGCGGGAGGCGGCCTCCCGTGGTTCACCGACTACGGCTTCGAGCTCTCGCGCTCCTTTCGCGCGCTGAAGGCGTGGATGTCGATGAAGCACCACGGCGTCCGCAAGTACGCGCGTCTCGTGCGGCAAAACGTCGAACAGGCGCGGTATCTCGCGAGGCTCGTCGAGACGGCGCCGGAGCTCGAGCTACTCGGGCCGGCCGCGCTCAACGTCGTTTGCTTCCGCTTCGCCCCGCCCGGCACAGGCGAAGCCGCGCGCGATCTTCTCAACGAGCGGATCGTCGTCGAGCTTCAGGAGCGGGGAGTCGCGGTCCCCTCCGGCACGAGGATCCGCGGCCGCTACGCGATCCGCGTCGCGAACACGAACCACCGCAGCCGCCGCGAAGACTTCGACCTCCTCGTGCGCGAGACGATTCGTATCGGGGAAGAGCTCGCGGGAGGATAGGAAACGCATACCGATCTTGCGCCATTCGGTTCGTGTCCCCGCTTTCCCGTGGTTAGCTGGGGATGTCTACGGCGGGTCCTGCCGGCGGCTGTCCATGCGGCGCCGTCACCCGCCGTGGCCGCGCCCTCGCACCGGGAGAAACCGGGTTCGCAACTCATCTCCCCTATTTCCCGGCGGCGCAGTTGTGGCGCCACAGTTGTGGTGCCAGGCAACGAATCCGGACCGGTTTCGCATGCCGGCGCTGAGGTCGGAAATCAGAAGATCCCGGCCAGGAATGCTGGGTTTTCGACGAGAGGGTTGTGCCCCGTGGAAGGAACGACGATGGTTTCCGCGCGGGGGATCGCCTTCTCCATCCGCCGCGCGATCGGGAGGAACTTCGCGTCTCGTTCGCCGGCGACGAGGCGGACCCTCGCGGTGATGCGGGGGAGCTCCGGCCAGTAGCTCGGCATCGCTGCGAGCCCGAGAGAACGAAGAGCATTCGCGAGCGCCTGCGGATCGTGCGCGAGGCGGATCGTGCGTTGACTTCGCTTCGCTTCCTCGGGGAGCGCGCTCTGCGTGGCGAAGATCGGAAGCGCCTCCCACCTCGACACGAACTCCTCGATCCCCCGTTCCTCGAGAAGGCGCGCCCACGACTCGTCCCACGCCGCGCGCGCCGTGCGTTCCTCGTCCGATTCGATCCCGGGGTTCGCGCCGATCAGGATCGCGGAGGAGACGAGCTCCGGGCGGCGCACGAGAAGACCGAGGACGACGCGCCCGCCCATCGAGTATCCGGCTACCTCGCACGGCGTTTCGATCGAGTCCTTGAGGTTCGAAGCGATTGCGTCGAGCATCTCCTCGAAGCGGGCGCCTGGCGGCGCTGAGAACGACGGATCGTGGCCGGGAAGAACGAAGGTCGCGATCGTGCGGCCCGGGGGGATTCGCCGGACGACGTCCGCCCAGCTCTCGCCGCTCCCCGCGAAGCCGTGAACGAGAACGAGCGGAGCCCCTTCGCCGCGCCGCACAATGCGAAGAGGAACGCGCGCGCTCACCGCGCGGCGTCCGTCTCGGATCGAAGGCGCCGGTTCACCGCATCGATGAAACGCGCGTGCTCGGCGGCCGCGCCGCTCGGGGGGACGACCGCCTCGATCAGGGTCGTGCCGCCTCGCGCGTGCGCTTCCGCGAGCGCTTCCCGGAGAGAGGCTTCGTTCTCCGCGCGCCGGTAGTCGAGATTGAAGAGAAGCGCGGCGTGGGCGAAGTCGAGCCCGTGCGGCGTCGTCCAGAGCGCGAGCATCTCCGGATCGACATCGCGACATCCTGCGATCGGAAGCTGCTCGAAGATGCGGCCGCCGTCGTTCTGCGCGACGACCACGACGAACGGACTCTCGAGATCGCGCGCGGCGGCCAGACCGGTGAGGTCGTGAAGCAGCGCGAGATCTCCGAGATAGAGCGTGGCCGGTCCTCCGAAGACGCTCGCCGCTCCGGCGGCTCCGGAAACGAGCCCGTCGATCCCGTTCGCTCCCTTTTGAGACCAGACCAACGTGTCCGTCATCCAGCCCGGGCAGTAGCTGTCGACCTCCCGGATCGGAAGGCTGTTCCCGAGCGCGAGAAGAGATCCGCGCGGGAGGGAGTCCACGATCGCCCGCGCGAGCGCTCCTTTTGTCAACGCATTGCTGCTTTTGGTTTCCTCCTCCGCCACGCTCCACGCAATCCGATCTGCCGCGGCGAAATCCTCGGTCCACTGCGTCGCGCGCAGCCGGCCGATGTCCATGAGCGCGTCCCTCGCGGCCGCCGCCGTCTCTTCGACCGCGCCGATCACGATCGACGCCGCTCGGTTCGTCGGATCGTTCCAGCCGTACGGCGCGAGGACCGCCCGCGGGCAATCGGGAACGCGCCGGAGAAATCGCTCCCACCCCTTCGACGTCGGCGGGAGTCCGATCTGCACGATCGCCTGCGGCGCGTGGCGAGCCGCGAACGACTCCGACCGGAGAAAGACGTCGAACGCATCGCATCTCAAGGGATTCGCTTGACCGGTGAAGCGAAGCTGGCTCGCCCCTTCGGCGAGCAGAGGATAGCGAACCGTCTCGGCGAGCTCTTCGACCGCGCGCCGCGCCCCGGCCGCGGCGATCGGCCCGGGCCCGCACACGATGAGACCCCTTCGAAAGCGCCGGCAAAGCTCGGCGATCGCGTCGACTCCCGCGTCCCCCGGAACGGCCCGCGGCGGATACGGCGCCGGAAACGGTTCCGCGCAAATCCTTTCGATCCGCTCCCGAAGGCGCGCGTCTTCTTCGTTCGGTTCTTGAGGCTCCAAAGGTTTTCGGAACCAGGCGTTGATCTGCACCGCGCCGGGAAGGGGGAATTGCGAGGCGAAGACCGCCTGCGCCGCTTTTCTCCGGAGCCCGCGAAGGCCTTCTTCCGTTCCGTCCGGGAGGCCGATCTCGAAATAGGCGCGCGCATGCGAGCCGAAAAGGCGAACCTGATCGATCGTCTGCGGCGCGGCGTTTCCGTGAAGCTCCGGCGGACGGTCGGCCGCGAGGACGACGAGCGGCGCGTGCGAGGCGCTTGCCTCGATCGCGGCGGGATACATGTGCGCTCCCGCCGTGCCGGACGTGCAGACGAGAAGAATTGGGCGCCCCGCGGTCTTCGCCGCGCCGAGCGCGAAGAAAGCCGCCGATCGTTCGTCCGGTATTGCGCGAAGGCGAAGATCCTTCTCTCTCGCCGCGGCGAGAACGATCGGTGTCGACCGCGAACCCGGGCTCACGACCGCCTCTCGAATCCCCGCGCGCACGAGGCTCTCCACGAGAAGCGCGGCCCACTCGATGTGAAGGTTCGCCGCGCTCAATCGACGACTCCCAGCGCGCGCAGAAGCGGCCTCTGCTTCGTGCGCGTCTCTTCGTGCTCTCTCGACACGTTCGAATCGCGAACGATCCCCGCCCCCGCGTACACGTACGCATTCCGCCCGCGCAGCACCCCGGATCGGATCGCGACCGCGAGATCCCCGTTCCCCTCTCCGTCGAACCAGCCGACCGGCCCGGCATACCATCCTCTCCGGTGGGGTTCGTTCTCCACGATCCAGCGGACCGCGTCCGACGTCGGGACGCCGCCGACCGACGGCGTCGGGTGGAGTACCGCCGCGAGATCGAGAACGTGCGTCTCGCGCGACAGCACGCCTTCCATCGGCGTGTGCAGATGAAGAACATGGGGAAGCTCGCGGATCTGCGGCCGCGCGGGAACTCGAAGCTCGGAGCAGAGCGGTTCCAGCTTCCTGCGGATCGCCTCGACAACGAGCTCGTGCTCCCCGAGGTCCTTCCGGCTTTCAAGAAGTTGGATCGCGCGCATGCGGTTTCCCTCCGCCGTCGCGGCGGCGTCGATCGACCCGGCAAGCGCTTCCGTCGCGATCTCTCTCCCCCGCCTTCGCACGAGCCGCTCGGGAGAAGCTCCGAGGAGAACGGTCTCGCCCCTCTTAACGAGAAAGCGATGGCAGTCCGGGTACGCCCTGTCGAGCCGGTCGAACACGGCGAGAGGATCGATCGCTGCGCCGAGATCGAGATCGGTTCGGAGAGCGGCGACCACTTTGGAAAAGAGGCCCTCCTCGATCCCCCGGCGTATTCCTTCCACGAGCGCGCTCCACTCCGAGAGGCTCGTCTCGCTCCGCGCCGCGCAGACAGCGGGCGTCTTCTCTTCGGGAGTAATTTTCGTTTCCCCTTCAAGCAGATTCGACAGCTCGACCAGATACGCATCGATCCTCGCGAGATCTCCTTGGCCGCGGAGGGCGAGAGAGAGCCAGGCCCCGCTCTCCGTTCGCCCGTAGCACCAGCGCGGGAGGAGGAAGGCGCCGTCGGGGAAATCCTCCCACGGCGTCTCCGCTCCCTGTTCCGCCTCGAAGGCGAGCCCTCCGAAAAGCACGGGAGGCGGCGCCGAGCATCCGGGAGCGCGGATCTCCGCGAGCGTCTTCCAGAGAGAGGTCGATCGCTCGCGAAGACTCTTGAAGCGATGCTCCCCCTCGCCCGCGATCGCAAATGCCGCTCCGACCCCCGCGATGCGCGGCCCTTCCGGCGGGATCCAGAGGAACGCATCGCGCGAGGGACATGTCCGGAGCAGAAACGAAAGCGGCGCCTCGGGCGCGGGAATCGACAGCACGACCGTTTCGGACTTGTCGAGCACCGAGGCCGCCGTCGCTTTCAGGAGATCGCGGAGAGCCGAGAACTCGGAGGGCCCGATTCCCTTCGGCGTCGAACTCTTCATGTCATGGCTTTTCACGGCCGCTCCCCCGAGGCGTGTGTCGAGGCCGCTTGCGGCGGGGCCGGCTTCCGAAACGCGCGCGCCGCCTGAATCACGAGAAGGACCGCGAGCGCGAAGAGAACGACGGAAACCGCGCGCACGATCGGCGCGGTCTTCCCGGAGAGAACGAGCATGGCGATCGCCCACAAGGTCATGACCACCATGAAGATCGTCGGAAAGAACGTGAAGAGCGCCTTCTTGCCGCTCCTCCGAAGCCAGAGCGTCACGACGACGAGAGCGAGCCCCGCGAGGAGCTGGTTCGTGGCGCCGAACACCGGCCAGATCGCCTGCCACGCGGGGACCGGGTTCCCCTCCGCATCCCGAAGCGAGACGAACACGAAGACCGCGGGAAGAAGAAGCGAAACGAAGGTGCCCGCGAAGCGCCCGAGCACTCCCGAGAGTCCGAAAAGCTCCTGAAAGATGTAGCGCGCGATGCGCGTGCAGGTATCGAGCGTCGTGAGAAGGAACGTCGAGAGCGCGAGAAATCCGAAGTGCGTCCCCATCTCCGCCGGAACGCCGATCGCGGAAAGGAAGCGCCCCATGCCGCCCGCGAAGACCGCGGTGGGCGGCGCGGAGTCGAGGCCGGCCTCGCGGCCCAGCATCATCACCGTTCCGAGGGCGATCACCGCGAGAACTCCCTCGACGATCATCGCCCCGTAACCGATTCGGCGCGCGTCGGTCTCCCGACGGAGCTGCTTCGACGAAGTCCCCGACGCGACGAGCGAATGAAATCCGGAGCACGCACCGCACGCGATCGTCACGAAGAGGATCGGGAAGAGCGGACCGATGCGCGTCTCGAAGGCGGTGAAAGCCGGATACGCGATCTCCGCCCCGCCGGCCAGAATGCCGACGACGCCTCCCGCGACCGCCCCGTAGAGAAGGAACGACGAGAGATAGTCGCGCGGCTGAAGCAGGATCCAAACCGGCGCGATCGACGCGACCGCGCAGTAGACGAGCAGAACGAGATCCCAGCTCCGCTTGGCGTCCCCTCCGATCGGCGGGAGCGAGGCCGGAACGATCGTCCCGAGCCAGAGAGCCCCGGCGAGGAGAGGAAGGAAGAGAGCGGTCGTTCTCCCGAGCGGAGCGCGGAAACGGACGAGAAGAAGGCCGAGAAGGAGCGCGAGGAAGATGAACACGATCGACGAGGTCGCGACTCCCCCATCCTCGGCGAACGTCGCCGACGTCAGATCGAGAAATACGATAAGCACGTAAACGAGCGTGAGCCAGATGAAGATGAGAAACAGGAGATAGCCCGCGCGGCTCATGTGGATGTTGGCGATCTCGGCGATCGAGCGCGCGCGATGGCGGATCGACGCGACGAGCGTGGAGAGATCGTGCACTCCGCCGATGAAGATCGAGCCGATCACGATCCAGAGGACCGCGGGGAGCCATCCGAAGGCGAGGCCGGCGATGATCGGACCGACGACGGGCCCCGCGCCCGCGATCGAGGAGAAGTGGTGTCCGAAAAGGACCGGCGCGCGCGTCGGAACGTAGTCGATTCCGTCCCGCATCGTCTCGGACGGGACCGGGTTCGCATCGTTCAGATCGAATCGGCGCGAGAGGAACGCGCCGTAGATCCGGTAGCCGAGAGCGAGCGCGGCAAGAGCGACGAGAAAGAACCAGGCGAGCAAGACCGTCTCCTCTTCGCGATAGGGCTCCTTTCAGAATAGGCGCGATGGCGGGGCCGGTCAACCGGCGAGACAGCCCCGGCGGTTCTCCTCAATCATGCTGGCCGAGCGCGTCGGGGAAGACGCTGCCCGGCGCTCGGTTGACAGCCGCGCCGCTTTGTGTTGAATTGGGAGCTGGTGCGGAGGCTTGCGATGCATCCGAGCGCGTCTGTTCTTCAGCGGGTCGTGACGGTGATCCTCGGCGGCGGCCGCGGCACGCGCCTCTATCCCCTCACCGAGCGGCGCGCGAAACCTGCGGTCAGCTTCGGCGGCAAGTACCGCCTCATCGATATCCCGATTTCCAATAGCATCAACTCGGGAATCCGGAAGATCTTCGTTCTCACGCAGTTTCTTTCCGCGGGGCTTCACAGCCACATCACGCGGACGTATCGGATGGACGGCTTCTCGCAGGGGTTCGTCGAGATTCTCGCCGCGGAGCAGACGCCGACGCGAAAGACATGGTTCCAGGGGACCGCCGACGCGGTTCGCCACGGTCTTCGCTACTCCGCGCGCACGCCGCACGATCACGTGCTCATCCTCTCCGGCGATCAGCTCTATCGAATGGATTTCGCCGACATGCTCCGCACGCATCTCGACTCGCGCGCAGACGTGACGCTCGCAGCCACGCTGGTCGGCGAGGAGAACGTCCCGCGCATGGGCATCCTGCGGATCGACGCGGATGGGCGCGTCGTCGGGTTCGTTGAGAAGCCCGAGTCGCCGGAAACGCGCGAAACGCTCGCCGTTCCCGAAATGGTGCGCGGCCGCCTCGCCGCGCGGCCCGGAGAGAAGCGGCATCTCGCGTCGATGGGGATCTTCCTCTTCCGGCGGCAGGCGCTCTACGATCTCCTCGCCGACGGCAAAAGACAGGACCTTCCGCGAGAGGTGATTCCCGCCGCCTTCGAGCGTCTCAAGGTCGTCTTCCATCCGTTCGACGGCTATTGGGAGGACGTGGGAACGCTGCGCACCTTCTTCGAGGCGAACCTCGATCTCGCCGGACCGATGCCGAGGTTCGATCTCTACGATCCGGTGAACCCGCTCTTCTCGCGCTACCGGAACCTCCCCGCGGCCAAGATCCAGAACACGCATCTCGATCGGGCGCTCGTCGCGGAGGGCGCGATCATCGAAGGGGCGAGCCTTTCGCGCGTGGTCGTCGGCCTTCGAAGCGTCATCCGTCCCGGCGCGACGATTCGGAACTCGGTGCTGATCGGGAACGATTTCTACGAGAGTGAGGAGGACGGAGGACCGCGCCGCCCCGAGATCGGGAGAAACACGCTCATCGAGACGGCCGTGATCGACAAGAACGCGGTGATCGGCGAAGGATGCGTGATTCGCGACAAGACCGGCGCGCCCGATTCCGACCATCCGCTCTACACCGTGCGCGACGGCATCACCGTCATCCGGGACGGCACGGTTCTCCCTCCGGGCACAATGATCTAGATTCAGCTTCCGGATATCGCGACATACACCATTGGCTTCATTCCAACAGAAGCTCGACTGGTGTCTTCTCGGCCGGGGCCCGGGGCAAGGGGGCGCCGGAAGAGACATCCCGGCCGCGCGTTTCCGTCGCCGTCAATCGACTCGCGCCCCTTCCAGTACGGAGACGATCGCCTCCGCGGCCACGCGGCATCCTGCGGCGTTCGCATGCAGATTGTCCACGAAGAGATCGCCCTCGGCTTCGAGAAAAGGCCCCACGAGATCGATGAGAGGAACGCGCTCTCTCTCGCCTACCTCGGCGACGATCCGCTGATAGGCGAGGAGCGCGTCGTTCTTCTCCTCCATCTGTTTCCGAAACGGCCAGATGAGAAAGAGGACGGGAACGTTTCTCTCCGCGCAGAGATCTCGAATCTCGACGAGAGCCCGGTCGAACTCCCTGGGCGAGAGACGCGGCCTCTTCTTCGTGTTCTCGGTCGTTTCGGTCGCTCGCACCCCCGCGACGACTTTCCGAA
The DNA here is from genome assembly GCA_016867715.1 of Candidatus Eisenbacteria bacterium. Lineage (NCBI taxonomy): Bacteria > Candidatus Eiseniibacteriota > Candidatus Eiseniibacteriota bacterium. Next base: position 13,842 of record VGIW01000076.1, read on the forward strand.
GCACGAGGTAGGCCCGGCTTGCGGCGAGCGGACCTCCGCTTCTTCCGGCGGCCAGCGCGCGCGCGACCTGCATGTCCGAGCGAGAGCTCCATTCCGACGCGTCGTTGAACCCGAACGAGGCGATCACGAGATCGGGGCGTAGAGCGAATCCTCGCGTCTCCAGGAAACACTTCCCTTGGTACGACGAGTATCCAGGAACGCTCGCGTTCATGACGAGCACGTCGCCGCCGGTCGATCGGCGGAGCATCTCCTCGAGACGGGCGGGCCACGTCTCCTCGTCGTCCACCCCGATCCCGAACGCGCAGGAGTTCCCGAGAACAAGAACGCGGAACTCTCGTTTCTCCCTCGGAATCGGGCGCGAGCGGAGACCGATCTCATTGGTTGATACCTCAAACGTAACCGGATAGCGCCCGATCGTTCCCGAGATCCTTTCGGAATCAAGATTCGGTTTGAGCTTCCAGAAGAGGTCCGGGTCCGGGTCGAAGAGATCAATCATCCCTGGAAGGCCGAGGACCCGGATGAGATCCTCGTGCTCCTTCCGGACAAGATCGTCCTCGTGCGAGACGAACAAGCGGGATCCGATCTCGAACAGCGCGAGCGTGCACGCGCACACGAGAACCGAGAAGAACACGTTCTTGCAAAAGGGGGCGCGTGCGGGCCTTTCGAATTCGGAGGGTCCGGGATAAGAAGCCATGACACCGCCGCTCGGCCGCGACCGACGGGGGAGGCGGCGCGGTTGTCCGCCGGACCCGCTCGCCGCACGAGTCCTTCGGGATCCGAGCGATCGCTGGAAGTCGCCGAGAGGCGGCGCATCCGGCGGCTTACGGCAACAGTTTATCATGAACGAGCGCGTGTTGTACAGGCGCAAGCAAGCGGTTATGAAAGCGGGGGAGAGTCTCCCTCGGCCTTCGACGCGTCCCCGCCGTCCTCGAGCAGAGGTTGGATCACCGGCGCGAGAAGCTTCAAGACATGCACCGGGAGCGTGCTCGTGAAACGGTACTCCCCTTCCTCCGGCTTCTCGACGTAGGCGACGACTGTTCCGAAGAAGCGGTCCCCGATCAAGAAGACGAACGACGCCGTCCGGCTCATGATGACGGAATCGATGAGCGCGCCGCCCGCGCCGTAAGTCTTATGCCGGTTGTCTCCGGTCCCCGTTTTTCCGCCGACTTCCCAGGTCCTTCCGTCGCTCGACGCGAACGCGCCGCGGAGCCTCCGCGCGGTCCCTTCCTCCACCACACCGATCAGCTCGCGGCGGAGACAATCGGCCACCGGCGGCGAAAGTACCCGCTCTCCCATCGACCGGCGATCGCCGGAAAGCTTCGTCTCGAAGGGGGTCCCTTCCGCGAAATGCAGCTCGCGTACGCGCGCCGTCGGAAAGCGAACGCCGCCGTTCTGGATGATCCCAGCGAGCTCGGCGAGCGCCGCGGGGCGATCGCCGGAGCTTCCGATCGCGGTCGCGTACGAAGGGACCAAGGAGCCGAACGGATAGCCGAGCCGTTTCCATGAACGGTGAATTTCCTGGAACGCCTCCATCTCGAGAAGCGTCCGGATGCGTTTGTCCTGTTTGTCTTTCTCGTGCGTCCGAAAGAGCCACTCATAGACGGCGAGGCGTTCATCCTTGCTCGCTGCGATCGCCTCGTCGAGGGTCGCCTCCGGATTGCGCCGGAGATACGCGACCGTCCACACCTCGAGCGGGTGGACACGCGCGACGAAGCCGCGATCGACAAGCGAGATCGCGTCCCCTGCGTAGCTTTGATGGAGCCGGAGGATCGTCGCGTCGGGGAGCTTCGATTGCGGAAGGTTCCCGCGAAGGAACGACGCCAAGTCGTCCACGCCCGCCTCCGGAACCGCTCCGCAGTAGAGGGCCGCGAGGCGCGACGGGGAAAGCTGCCTCCCCTCGATGAGGAGCTCGAGCGCCTCTTCCGCCTTCTTCTCCTTATACTTGCCGTGGAACCGCCGGATGAAGATCCTTCCTTCCCGATCCGCGAAGCGCTCGAGGTATTCCCTGCGCCGAGGATCCGCCGCGTTCTCCAAGACCTCCATGCCGCCCGGTCCTCGATACTTGAAGTACTCGACGACGTCGCCCATGAGCCGGATGAAGACGAGGTTGACCGAGTGGCGGAAAGCATCTCGCACCGAGTAGACCTTGTCGTCGTCTTCCGGATTGAAGTTCGAGAAGTGATGAAGCCCTCCGCCCGTGAAGAAGCCCTCCCCGGGGCTCGCCGAGTAGCGGCGCTCAAGAGCCGCATCGAGCATCGCCTCGAGGCTCGTGTCCGAATCGGAGGCAAGGTAGCGCGCCGCCCATCTCGTCAGCGGATCGTTCTTCTCGATCGCCTTCGCGCGGAGAGAGTCTCCCGGCGGGGAGGTCAAGCGTTCGCGGAGCTCCGCGACGACCTCAAGGTACGTCGCCAGCGTCCGGAGCTTCGCCGAGGAGCCGAGCTCGAGCTGCGTCCCCTCGTTGATGTTGAGCGGCTGGTTCAGGTTGTCCGCCTGTACGCGGAGGAGGTTCTCCCCCTCTCCCTTCTCGTAAATGGTCACGCTATAGATGATGCGTGAAGGATCTCCTTGGTCGAGGAGCCGAAAAGCGTCCAGGCCCGC
>VGIW01000077.1 GCA_016867715.1 Candidatus Eisenbacteria bacterium
TCCTGGCGCACTCCATCACCTCTCCCCCTCCACGATCGTGATCTCCTGCTCGGTCAGCCCGTACAGGTCGTACACGAGGCGGTCGATCTCGGAGTCGGTCTTCGCGAGCGTGGCCTGCAACGCGGCCTTCTCCGCCTCGGATGCCGCTTGGCGCAGCTTTGGCGTCAGTGAGAGCATCCTGTCCGCCAGGAGCACCAGCTTGTCGTGCGTAGCTTTGTCCGCGGGTCCTTCCGGGGCGATACTGGGGAAGGGCAGCTCCCGGGTCTGTTTGATGATAGTTTTGGGAAAGTCGTCGCGGCGCGCGACCATGTTGAACTGGCAGAAGTACCACGAGAGAAGACGGCTGTTGAGGATGGCCAGGATGGCCTTCACATGAGGAGACGTTCCTCGGGGAATCAAGCTCTGAACGGACTGATTCGTCAGGAACTCGGCTTCAGAATACACAGCCTGCAGCCGGAATCTCCGGCTGAGGAGCTGGCGCAGAAGAATTCGGGGGCCGCTGAAGAACTTGATCGGCTTTCCTGCCGCAATATCGGCGGGATAGCCTTCGTATGCCTCCGGGCCGAGGTCCAAATCGTAACGGAGCATCTCGCCGTTGAAGGCTCGTTTCGGCATCCGGCACTCACGCGCGGGACGAGGGCGATAGGTCTCGATACCTCGCATCACCTCGACGACGGAGTTGAAGGTCCCGGAACTTCCCCGGAGCTTCGCGACCAGAGCCGCCTCCGCTTTGGAGGACAACACCAGGAACTCCCTGTCCGGCGATCTAAGCCATTCGGCGAAGTCGCCTACCTTCCTGAAGGAGTCGAAGTCCATCTGACTCTCTACCTTCCGCCGAACCGGAAAGACGACCAGGCCGACACTCGTGTCTTCGAGATCCGTCCAGCGTATGCCGGGAGCCATGCGTTCAGCGACAACGATGACGGTGTCAATGTAGGCTCCCGAGAATACGTCGTACGGTAGCGAAACAACGACGCCGGGACGAAACTGCTCGGCGAATCGGTCGCGGAGCTTTCGGGACGAGGGCGTGGAAACCCAGCCCGAGGGTATGATCAGGCCGAGGTGCCCGTGTGGTCTCAGCAGGTCTCCTGCCTGCTCCACGAACATGATGAACGAATCAAGCGAATTCGCGAGAGAGCGGAAACGACTCCGAAGGTAGGGCTCGGTCTTCTCGCCGAAGGATGCACCATAGGGAGGATTGCCGATGACCGCGCTGAAGCCGCCGGCCTTCATAGAGTCAGGAAACGCAGCTTTCCAATCGAATGCGTTGACACGCTTGAGCTCATCGGGTTCGAGGGAGAGCGCTTCCGTGAAGTAGTCCGGCCCGATGAGCGAGTTCCCGCACTTGATGTTGTTCGACAGGTTCGGCAACGCGCGCTCGTGGAAGAGCTTCATCTGGTGGGTCAAGGTCGCGTCGTTCTCCCCTTCCAGGGCTTTGAGGAGGAGCGAGAGCTTGGAAACCTCCACAGCCAGCGGGTCGATGTCCACGCCGAAGATGTGCGTCGTGAGGATCCGCTTCTTCTCCTCGATCGTGAGCCGCCACGCGCCGGTGCGGGGATCCTGGTAGACGGCCTTCTTGTGGCCTCCCGGCTTGTGGTCCGTGTACCACTTGAGCGCGTGATCAAGGAGGCACTGGTACGCGCCAAGGAGGAACGACCCGCTTCCACAGGCCATGTCGAGCACGCGGAGCGGCGGCAGGGTCTTACCCCCGGCGAGCTGCGCGGGGCTCTTTCCCTCGATCTGCTTGCCGACCGTCTGCTTGACGATGTAGTCCACGATGTACGCGGGCGTGTAATAGACGCCGCCAGCCTTGCGGACCTCGGGCTTCTCTTCGACCTTCGCTTGGTGGCCGGCCGTGAGTCGGATGACCTTGCCCAGGAAGCGCTCGTAGACGGTTCCGAGGATCTCCACAGGCAGGACGCCGAAGTGGTAGGGCGAGCCGTGCTCGAAGTAGAGGCTCTGGATGATCGGCTTGAAAGCCTTGTCGTCCACGGCGAGCTTCGGCGTGATCCGGTCGGGCGGCTCGGAGACGTCGGCTTCCTTCTGGAAGTGAAACAGGCCGGAGTTGTACTTCTGATCCGCCTTGCGGCAGAGGTCGGACATGAACCGGGGGTAGATGTCGGGCCGCTCGCAGAGCTTCAAGAGCTGCTCATACGGCTCTAGCCCACGGTCCTCGGCCATCCGCAGGAACACGACGCGGTCGATCGTGCGTTGCACGGCGGCGCTGAGGTCGTCGGAGGAAAGTTCCTTGTTACGCAGGGCCATGTTCCGCGCCAGGGCGTCGCGCCAACCCTCGATCTCTTTGAGAAACTCGGCGTCGACCTCGGATGTGCCCCGCTTCCGCTTGGAGGCGGCGTATTCGTCGAAGGCCCCCGACCAGACGGCCTCGCGTGAGAAGACGTCCCACAGCTCCTTCCAGCGATCGGGATACTCCTCCGAGCGGAAGTACTGGATGCGGGCATGGCTGGCCTTGTCGCTCCCGCGGGGCTTGAGCGTGCAGTCGAACACCCCGAGTTCTTCGAAATCGGTCAGGATCGAGAGCGCGACCTTGGCGCTCCAGCCGTAGCGGCGAAGCTGATACGCGGGTCCGGGATCGATGCCGATGTTGACGCCGCACTTCTTCGCCTCGACGAAGTACTTCGGCTGGGTGCCGACGCGGAACGTGTAGTCGGGCGCCTTCTGATGGCCCTCCACATCGAGGCTGTCCTCGGGGACGACCTCGCGGTACTGGGGCGCCGTCCGACTGGCGTTGCGAACGTCCCAGCCGAGCGCTTCGAAGAACGGGTCGATCAGCGACTGGCGTACGTGGGCTTCCTTGACGCCGGACGCGAGGAACTCCTTCCGGTTCGTCGCGAAGTAGCTGCAGAGTTTCGCGATGTCGTCCTTGGCTTTGTCGAATGGCTTGCTCACAGGCGGTCCCCGACGAGAATCTGCTGGTCCTTGGTCCTATCTGCCGCCGGGAATACTACTACTGCGGTCCTTCACTCGTCGACAGCTTCCGCCTATCAGGGACATCTCCGGGGACGCCATACTCAATTCCCGGTGGGCCATCCATAATTTCGGTCTCTCCGCGCTGTTTCTGTGAACGCCGCTCGGGCCGAGCGGTTGATCGGCGGCCGAATTCGGTATGGCGTCCCCGGAAAGGCCCACCTTCGTCTTGCCCCCACTTCCTCCTCTTCCGAGAAGCCCGCTGGAGAACGATTGGCCTCGCCGCCGAGTAACAGCGCACCGCCTTCAAGGGAACACGCACTTCCCGGGGCACCTCTCTCTCCTCTCGACGCTCCCACTCTCCTCGGCAAGTTCCTCCTCTCCCGGACTGCACCGCGGCCGGGTGGCGGCCACAGGCGTCCGCGAGAAGCGCAGCCACCAAGCCCGAACGGGCGACTGGCGAGCATCGCAGCGGACGGATGGCCGACAGGACCCGGCCGCCCGAATGCTTCGTGACGGATTTCGTGGGAGCGGACTCCCTGTGTTCTGGCGTAAGCAGATTGATCGTGAAGTTCCGCTCGTTTGGAACGTCCCCGATCTCCTCCTATGGTATCCTCCCTGTCGTTCCGCACGAGGCCCCCCAGGAGGTCCGCATGACGAACGGCGAGGACTTCCGCCTCTCCTGCCCGATCCCGATCGAGGAGTACCCGCGCGTGCTTCTCGCGCACGGCGGGGGTGGGCGCTTGATGGCACGGCTCATCGAGAAGATCTTCCTCGCCGCCTTTCGCGACGCGGAGCTCGATCGGCGCCACGACTCGGCGGTTCTTCCGTGGAAGAGCGGGCGGATCGCGCTCACGACCGACTCCTACGTCGTCCGCCCGCTCTTCTTCCCGGGCGGGGACATCGGATCGCTTGCCGTGCACGGCACGGTGAACGATCTCGCGATGTCCGGCGCGCGAGCGCTCTACCTGACCGCGGGTTACATCCTCGAGGAAGGGCTCCCGATGGAGACCCTTTGGCGCGCCGCTCGATCGATGGGCGAGGCGGCGCGCGCGGCCGGCGTCCGCGTGGTGGCGGGGGACACGAAGGTCGTCGAGCGCGGCAAGGGGGATGGGATCTTCATCAACACGGCCGGGGTCGGCTTCTTGGAGACCGATCGTCTCATCGGACCGGAGAGCATTTCCGCCGGAGACGCGGTTCTTCTCTCCGGCGACGTCGGGCGCCACGGGATGGCGATCCTCGCCGTGCGCGAGGGGCTCGAGTTCGAGAGCGCGATCGAGAGCGACTCGGCGCCGGTCGCCGATCCGGTGCTCGCTCTTCTTCGAGAGGGGATCGACGTTCGATGTCTCCGCGATCTCACGCGCGGCGGTCTCGCGAGCGCGCTGAACGAGATCGCCGTCTCCTCGTCCCTCGGCATTCGGATCGATGAAAGTCTCGTCCCCGTTCGCGAGGACGTGGACGCGGCGTGCGCGATTCTCGGCCTCGATCCGCTCTACGTGGCGAACGAGGGGCGCTTCATCGCTTTCGTACCCGAGGCGGAGGCGGAACGAGCGCTCGCGATCCTACGATCGTATCCGGTCTCCGCGGGCGCCTGCCGCATCGGCGCGGCGATCGGGGAAACCCCGGGGACCGTCTCGCTCCGGAGCCGCATCGGCGCGACGAGAATCCTCGATCTCTTGAGCGGCGAACAGCTCCCGCGCATCTGCTAGACCGCCTCTCGTTCATTTTTTTCTTGACATGTGAGACGGAACCTCACTAGCGTGGCTTAACGCCGTGAAAGTAGGGGGGTTGCGCTGAAGATTCGATGAGGAAAGGCGGCGGAAGGAGAGGCGACGCTCATGCTTCGTATGCGCACGGGCCGAGGTGCGGCGGATCGTAAGCGCTGTCTTTCTCATCTCGTCGAGGACCCGTCTTCGCGAAGGCGGGTTTTTTCTTTGCGTGTCGAAGGTTCGGGTAACAGGCTAGGGGGGCGCCTATGAACACCGTTTGCGTTACCAATCAGAAGGGGGGGTGCGGAAAGACCACGACTGCCGTCAACCTCTCCTGGTCCTTGACGGAGCTCGGGAAGACCATCTTGCTCGTCGATCTCGATCCGCAGGGGCACGCGTCCCTGGCGCTCGGCTTCGACACCGACCTCCTCGATCGCACGGTTCGCGACTCCCTGATCCGCCCGCCCTTCGCCGTCTCCGAGCTCTTCCTTCCTTTCTCCGACAAGCTGGACGTGGTCCCCGCGAACATCTCCCTCGCCTCGCTGGAGCAGGAGCTCGCCGGGGAGCCGGAGAGGGAGCTTCGCCTCCGGCAGGCGCTCGCGGACCTCGGGCGTCCGTACGATTACGTGATCGTCGACTGTCCGCCGAGCCTCGGGTTTCTCACGATCAACGCGCTCGTGGCCGCCGACGAGGCGATCATCCCGGTCGAGACGTCGAGCTTCTCCGTGCACGGGCTCGAGAGGCTCCTCGAAACGATCGAGATGGTCGAGCGAAACACGGGGCGCCGGATCCTCGTGCGCGTCTTGGCGACCGACTTTCACGTCCAGACCCGCTACGCGCGCGAGTTCCTCGATGCGCTCTCGGAGCGTTTCGGCGAGCAGCTCTTCGAGACGGTGATCCACCATTCGGTCGTCGCCAAGGACGCGGCGTCGAGGGGCCTCCCGGTCGGACGGGCGCATCGCCATTCGAAGCTCGACAACGATTACGTGGCTCTCGCGACCGAGATCGTGGAGAGCGCGCCGGTGGTCGAGGTGGAGAACCTCCGGAAGTGGGAGGAGAAGCTCTTCGGTCCCTCCGTTCGCGGCGAAGAAGTGGTCTTCCGGCTGCACGCTCCGGGCGCGCGGAGAGTCCAGCTCGCGGGACGCTTCAACGATTGGGACCCGCAGCGGGGCGAGATGAAGCAAGATCCGATCAGCGGAATCTGGACGATCCGCCTCCGGGTTCCCAAAGGGTCCCATCAGTATCGCTACATCGTGGATGGGGAATGGATCGAGGACCCGGCGAACGAGGTTCACGAGTACGGCGAGACCGGATTTCGGAATTCCGTCGTTCTCGTCGGTGACCAATGATCCCCGCCCGGCGCTCCCCCGCCGGGGAGGAGGCGAAAGCCCGCCGCCTGAAGGACCTCTCCGAGGTTTATTTTTCCGCGCGCGCGCCGGACGCTCCTGCGTCCGGAGGCCGCGTCGTGCCGAACCCGCCCCCTCGCGCGCTCATTCCGGTCGCGAACCTGGCCGGCCCTCCGGGGGAGGAGTTTCTCCTCGCCTTGCGCGCCGTTCTCGAGGAGCGCGGGTTCCCCTCTCTCCGCATCGACTCGGTGGAGGTTCGCTATCGGGTGCAGGGGGAAGAGGGGGGCGAGCTGACGGGCGAGGATCTTCTGGAGCGCATCCGCGCCGGCGAGGATCCTCCGCTCCTCTTCTTCGCGGCGGGAGAAGGATCGGAGGAGAGCCGCGCGCTCCTCAGGAACGGCGACACGACCCTTCTTCTCATCGGGAGCGAGGTCGAAGATCTCCGGCGCGCGTATCAGTTTATCCGTGAACTGTCTAGGGTCGAAGGGGGGACGCTCCCGACACTCGTGCCGATCCGGAGATCCGCCGGCCCGTGGAACCGACTCGCCCCGGAGCGGCTCGGCGAGGCGGCGGCGGAGTTCCTCGGGTGGCGTCTTTCGGTATGGGGGGGAGGGGATCCGGAAATCGTCGCCGGGCTTCTCGCGGCGAGGCTCGATCGGATGCGCGAGCGGCGCGAGGGAGGAGTCGATCCCCTCGTGCGCCGGCTGAACGTCGTGCTCGGGGGTGCGCCATGAGGAAAGTCCCATCTCCCGAAACGACGTTCATCGTCGCGCGCCAGAACGCGCACCGCGATCTCGTCTCGTGGGCGATCGAGCACCCGGCCGTGGTCGCTGAGGATTTCGAGATCCTCGCGACCTGGGTTCCCCTCCCGGACGGGGAGGAGATCCCGATCCTCGGCGGGAGGAGCGACGGAACGGTGAGCGTGATCGACGTTCTCGAGGACGAGATGCGAACCTTCTATCGGCAAGGCCGGATCGTCTCCTTCGTTCGCAGCCGGGTCGAATGGCTGCGGCGGGCGTTCCGCGATCGCACTCTCGATCCGGGGCGCGGTCTTCATCTCATCGTTCTTGGCGAGGACTTCTCGCCTTCGTTCGTCGATGCGATGGCGGGGCTCGCCGTTTCGGAGCTCGTGCTCCTTCGGGTGCGGGATCTGGAGAGCAGCGACGGGCGACGGGTCGTTCTCGTGGAGCGCGAGAGAAGCCGGATGAAGGTGATCGAGAAGGCCCTCTCGACGGGGGGGCTCACGGCGGAGGAGGAGCGCTTCTTCGCGCGCCTCGAGGAGGAGCGGGAGAGCCTGCGGCCTCGGGAGGGGGCGGGATGATCCTTCTCTGGTTGCTCCTTCTCGCGGCGGTCTACGTGCTGATCGCCATTGTCGTCGGGAAGGTCTGCGCGATCAACTCCAGGTGGGAGCGAACGGTCGACGGGATCGATCCGACGGACTGCCCGGACAACTCTCCCTCGCGCGAGGGATTCGTCCGGTCCCTCGAAGGAGAGGAGTCTCGGCGCGCCGGTCCGTGATTCCCGCGAACCCTCGATTCCCGCTTAAGAGGGGACCGGACGCGTCGCCGTATCCTCTCCGCCATCTTCCGCTCGGGCGCCGAGCCGCGGTATAGTCTCCCTGCGGGGCGCGGTCCTCCTGCGAGCGCCTCGGCGTCTCGGAGGATCCCCGTGAAACGGCGCGCGCGGAGTCCCTATTTCATCGGCTTCTGGATCGCGCTTCTCGCGCTCGCTCTCAGGCTCTATCGCCTCGATTGGGGATTCCCGGAGGTCTACGAAGAGGCGACTGCGGTACAGAAGGCGTGGGGCTTCTGGGGGTGGGGCGAGGAAGGTTTCGATTTTAACCCTCGCTTCTTCAACTATCCATCGCTCTATTTCTATCTTCAGTTCGGCGTGCAGGCGCTCCTTCGGGCCGGGGGTCGGATCGCCGGGGCGTTCCCGGATGCGGCCGCCTTCCAAGCCGCTTACCATCTCGATCCCTCTCTTTTCGTGGGCGCGGGACGGCTCCTGACGGCTCTCCTCGGGGCGGCGACGGTCTTCGTTCTCTTCGCGATCGGCCTCGCCGCGGGAGGAAGTCGGGTCGCGATCCCGGCGGCTCTCTTTCTCGCGCTTCACTCGACGCACGTCCAGAAGTCCCGATTCGTCGAAGTGGACGTGGCGACGACCTTCTTCGCCGTTCTTTCCCTCTTCTTCGCCGTGCGGCACGCGCGGGGTGAGCGGCCGCGCGCGATTCACTTCGCGGCCGCCGCGGCCGGCCTTGCCGCCGCCACCAAGTACCCCGGCGCTCTCTTTCTCCTTAACCTGCCGCTCGCCGAACGCCTCCGCCCGGAGCCATTCCGGATTCGGCGCGTTCTTCTCGCGGTTCTCATCGCGGCGTGTGTCTTCTTCGCCGCAAGCCCGTACGTCCTCCTCGATTTCGCTTCGTTCCTGCGCGACGTGGGCGCCGAGCGTCTTCACATGAGGGAAGGGCATTTCGGCGGGACCGGCGAAGGGGTGAAGGGAGCGCTCGCGCTCTTCGCGAACGGGTTCGGCCCGCTCCTTTTCAGCGTCGCGCTGCTCGGTCTCGCGGCCGCTCTCCTCCGGCCGCGGGGCGTCGAGCGGGTTCTCCTCCCGATTCCCGCAGTCTTCTTCGTCCTCCTCTCGGCGAGCCGGATGCAGGCTCCGCACTATCCGCTCCCCGCGGTTCCGCCCTTGGCGCTTCTCGCGGCGCTCGCTCTCGACCGCGCGCTTCCCGAAGGGCTTCGCGGGAAAGCGGGCCTTCACGCCGCGGCCGTCCTTCTTCTCCTTCTCGCGCCCGCCCTCGCGACGGGGCGGGAGGCCGTTCGCCTCGGCGAGAGGGACACGCGAACCGAGGCGCGCGCGTGGATCGAGACGTTCGTCCCGCACGGAGCGCTCGTGCTGGTCGAGCCCCACGGGCCGAACCTCCGCTCCTCGAGCGAGCTTCGGAGGTACGCGGAGGAGGAGGAGTTCGCGCCGATCCGAGAGACGCTTCTCGTCCCGACGAAGGCGAAGCCCTGGTATCGCACCGCGATCCTCCCCTCCTTTTCGATCGACGTCGATCGCGCCGCCCGTTTCTACCGGTTCGAGTCGTATCAGTGGTTCGACTACGTGGTCCTCTCCGAGGAGATCGGCGCGAGGTATCGAGGCGATCCGGCTCGGTTCCCGGTCCAGAACGCTTTCTACGAGGAGATCGGGAAGCGATTCCGGCCGGTCGCCCGCTTCGCGTCCGAAGCGGGGGCCGGGCCTGAGATCCGTGTGCTTCGACGGGATCCGGCCGCTCCGCCCCGCACCGACGTCAGGCTCGATCCGGCGGGGGGATCCGATCGGGAGTTCATCGAGTTCACCCGCACGATCGGCTTTCTCTACGGTGAGACCGGGCACATCGACGGAGCGCTCGCGCTGTATGGCGCGCTTCTCAGGCTCGTGCCCGGGGATCCCGAGACGCTGCACCAACGCGGAATCCTCTCCGCCCGGACAGGGGACGGGGCGGGAGCCGTGCGTGCGCTTCGCGCGGCCGCGGAGGCCGATCCGGGAAGCCGTCGGATCCGGATGAGCCTCGCCGTGCTCCTCTGCCAGGGAGATCGTCCGGAGGAAGGGATCGCGCTCCTCCGCAGGCTTCTCGCCGAGAAGGAGGAGGCGGAGGTGCACGGCAACCTCGCCTCCGCCCTCATCCAATCAGGTCGGGAAGCGGAGGCGATCCCCCACCTGCGCCGATTTCTCGAGATCTCCCCCGGGCATCCCCGCGCCGAGGATGTCCGCCGGCTTCTTCAGTCCTTGGAGGAGTGAGGCCTTCCGCGGCGGCCCCGGCGCCGGGAGAAGAAAAAAAGCTCGCGAGTGAATCGCGGATCTGCTATGCTAATCGCTGGGCGGCAAGCCCTCTCGCCGACACCTTGCCCATCGAACCGCTGGGTTCTCTTGGATAGTCTGTAGACAGGAAGCGGCTACACGGTCAGCTCCTGGGCATGGTCTCGACCGGCGCGGTCCGGGGAACTGCCGGCGTTCGAGCCCGAGCGCCTCTCCTAACTTCTTGAAAGACAGTGGATTTTATCGATCGGTCTCCCGAGGGCTCCCCCCGTTGCCGTCCGCGGGTCCTCTGGTACCGAACTTGCGGAGGGTCCGCTGGGGTTTCCGTTCCTGCCTAGAGGGAAAGGGGGTCTCGCGTATGTAAATGAAGATCGCGATCGTTCTCGGGGTGCTTGTTGGGTACTTTGTCTTGGCTTTTGCGATCGCCCGCTTCTGCGCGGTGAACGCCGGATGGGAACGGGCGGCGGATCTCGTCCCTCCGAGCGGAGGAGAGGATCTAGCCGTGCCCGAACGGAAGGCGTTGAAACAGCCGGAACGAGAGAACGGCCCCGCAGCGGAGACAGGCGGTCGGAAGGAGGCGTAGAGACGGCGCATTGTTATTGACTGGATTCGAGTTCGAACGATCGGGGATCGAAGCGCTCGTAGCGCCAGGGGGTAACCGATCGACGGGGTCCGGAGGGGCCGGAGCGCCGGTCTCCGGACCTCGTGTTGTTTCTGGAATCGCCGGGCGCCTACAGGCAGATCCGCCTTGACACGCGCAGGCGGTTGAGTATAATGAAGTTAGCAGGCCGGTTCCCCGGTATCCAGCCTGCGTGCGGAGAGGAGGCGATCATGGTTCGATGCTACCTCCGGGCTCTCGTCGCGGTCGCCGCGATCCTCACTCTGGGGCTTCCCCTCGCCTTCGGTGCCGACGCGTATCCGGATCCCAAGCCGGTCGCGGAGAAGGATGTGGACCCGGACGGCTTAGAGGGTATCTGGCTGGGAGCGCCGGCCCCGACGGAAGAGGGGGGCGCGGTGGGCCGCTTGTCGGCGGATGCCCTTGTGCGCGGCTTCGTCCTGGCGGTCCGGTTGATCGTTCCGTAGATCGGGCGGCGCGAGGTGTCTGATCGCCCGGCCGCGCCGGCGGCCGCGAGGCGGGGGCCCCGGCCTCCAGGGGGAAGGGCATGGATTCCGACGATCCGCGAGCCCGAGCGAATCGAGAGATCGAGGAGAGCGATCGCGAGGACGGGCGGTTCGAGACAATCGATCGGCTCGAGGATCTCGCGGATCTCTATCTCGCGTCGGACAACTACGATCAGGCGCTCCTTCAGTGTGAAAAGATTTCCTCTTCACCATTTTATGATGCTCTCCCCGATGGGAGGCGGGCGCGAGTGCTCTACCGGGCGGCCCGGGCTCATCTGGCGATGGGCGGGCTGGAGGACGGGCTTCGCCTCGTTCGGAGTGCGGAACGCCTCGTCGCCCCCGGCGAGAACCCTCTTCTCGCGGGGATGATCGCGGCCCTCGCGGGACGCGTCCTTCGCCGGCTGGGAAACCACAGCGACGCGCTCGCCGAGTCCCTTCGCGCTCTCGATCTGCTCCGCCGTACGAACGAGAACCGGGAGATCGCTCTCGTCCAGCTCACCTCGGGTTCGATCTTCCTCCGCAGGGGGAATCGCGGCGAGGCGGTTCGTTTCTATCAGGACGCGCTCTCGACGTATCGCCGGATCGACGACGAAGAGGGGATGGCGAAGGCGTACAACAACCTCGGGGTCGCCTACAAGGACCTCTGTCAATGGGAGAACGCCGCCCAGGCGCTCAAGAAGGCGATGGAGATCGATCGCCGGTTCGGGAACTACGCGGGCGTGGCTCTCCGCATGCTGAACCTCGGTCTCATTCACTTCCTGCGCGGAGAATGGCGGGAATCCCGGCGCCGAACGGAGAAAAGCCTTCATATGTCAAGAGCCGTCAAGGACGGCCTGGGCATCGTGCTCTCTTCGCTCGCGCTCGCGCGCATCGCGCGGCATGAACGGAAGTGGAGCGAGGCCAGGCGGCACGCGCTCGAGGCGCTGCGTCTCTCGAAGGCGAGCGGAAACCGCCGGGAGACCGCCGCCTCGTACGAGGAGCTCGGCGCCTGGTGTCTCGATCGGAGTCGCTTCTCCGCCGCGCGCGCGCTTCTCTCCAAGTCGCTCGCGGTGGCCGAACGGATCGAGGAGACGAGCGATCACGTTGCGGAGATCCACCGGCGTCTTTCCGAGGAAGCGGCCGCCTCGAACCGTCCGGTGGAAGCGATCGCGCTCGCGAAGAAGTCGCTCCGGGCGGCGGCGCGGATCCGCAATGCGCGCCTCGTGGGGATCGGGCTTCGCGCGCTCGCCGCGGCGCACCGGCTTCACGGAACCACGAAGCTCGCCGCCTACTACGCGGCGCGCAGCGTGCGGATCCTCGAGACGTGCGCCATTCCGTTCGAGCTCGGCCGGTCGCTTCTCGAGTCGGCCCGGATCGCGGGCGAGAACGGCGACTGGGTCGGCGGGCGCGCCGAGCTGGCTTCGGCGGAAGCGATCTTCCGACGCCTCGGGCTCGGCAGCCACTGCGCGCGCGTGCTCATCGAGTCGGCCCGCCTGAAGATCCGTTCGGAGCGTCTCGAGGACGCGGTGGATCTGCTCCGAAAGGCCGAACGCTTGCGGGGCCCGGATCCCGTCGGCGGGGATGCGCTCGAGATCGAAGCGCTCCGCCGTCTCGTCGAGACGCGCTTCGCGGAGCGCGCCCTCTCCGAGTCGAACCGATTCCTCGCGTTCCGCGAGTCGATCCGCGAACCGGAAGACTTGCTCGAGCGCGTCCTCCGGGAGCTCGACGCCGAGCGCGGTTTCCTCTTCGGCCGGGCGCCGACCGGCGGGTTCGTTCCCATCGACTGCTGCCGAATTCGGCCGCCCGAGGCGCTCGGTCTTCTTCGCGCGATCGGGGCCGCTTGGATCGTAGGCGGTCCGGTGGCGCCCTTGCTCTCCGTCGGAGACGCGGGCCGCGGTTCGCGGACCTGCATGGTCGCGCCGACCCGGGCGGGAGAGGGAGGCATCTACGTCGATCGCCCGATCGACCTTTCCGGAAAGCCGTTTCTCGGCCGCGATCTCGCGTTTCTGGTCGGCGTGGCGCGGGCGGCGGATCCCGCTCCTCGGGCAAGCTCCCCGGCGAGATCGGGCGATCGCCCCCTCGCCGGTTTCGTAACCCGGAGCAGACGGATGACCGAGATCCTTGACATGCTCCGCAAGCTGAGCGGGCTGCGAACGACCGTCCTCCTCCAGGGGGAGACAGGGACCGGAAAGGGGCTTCTCGCCTACGAGATCTCGCGCGGCGATTCGGCCCCCTTCGTGACGATCAACTGCGCGGATCTCGCCGAAACGATTCTCGAGAGCGAGCTCTTCGGCCACGCGAAGAACGCCTTCACGGGGGCCGGCGCCGCCAAGAAGGGTCTCTTCGAGGTGGCCGACGGGGGGACCGTCTTCATCGACGAGATCGACAAGACGAGCCGGAAGTTCCAGGAAAAGCTCCTCCGCGTCGTCGACCGGAGGGAGTTCAAGCCGGTCGGATCGCCCGAGGCAAGGCACGTCGACTGCCGGATCATCTGCGCCTCCAATCGGGACCTCAAAGAGGAGGTCGAGAAGAAACGATTCTTGAACGATCTTTATTACCGATTGAAAGTAATCTCCGTCCGCCTTCCGGCGCTTCGCGATCGGCCGGAAGACATCCCGATCCTGACGGAGCATTTCCTCGCCAAGTTCTCCCGCGCGATGGGGAAGGAAGGGGTGCGGTTCGCCGAGGAGGCGGTCCGTCTCTTCGTCCACTACCCGTGGCCCGGGAACGTCCGCGATCTCCAGAACGAGGTCGAGCGCGCGGTCGCCCTCGCCTCGAACGGCGAGACGGTCGGGATCGAGTCCCTCTCGGAAGAGCTCGTCGATTTCGCCCGGTCCGGAGAGGCGGAGCGCCCGGCGGGGGAGCGAGGCCTCGCGGAGATGGTGGAGAGCCTCGAAGAACGAGTGATCCGCGAGGCGCTTCGGGAGCACGCCGGGAACAAGTCGCGCGTCGCCCGGCGACTCGGCCTCACGCGCAAGGGACTTCGCAACAAGATCCTCCGGTACGGGATCGAGCCGTAGCAAGCCCCGCGCGGTTCCCGGCGTTGGGGGCGCCCCCTTTTCTCGTCTATACTGATCATCGGGAGCCCGCGAGGAATGAAGAACGGGACGGATCGGGAGTCCGCGCGCTGGCTCGAGCACGACGCGGATGTTCTCCTCGAGGTGACGGCGCTCTCGCGGGAGCGTCTCTTCGCTCTCGCGGCGGAGACGCTCGCGCGCTCGATGCTCGACGAGGATCCGCCCTCGGGGTCGAGCCGGCGCACGGTTCGCCTCGCGGGGGACGATCCGGAGGCGCTCCTCGTCTCCTGGTTGAACGAGGTGATCTATCTCGTGACCGGCCGCGTGTTCTTTCCATCGGCCGTCCGACGCGTCGCGATCTCCGAGGGGGCGATGACCGCGGAGATCGGGGGGATCGAGGGAGGCCCCCGCTTTCCTTCGCTCGCGCGCGAGGTGAAGGCGGCGACCTTTCACGGCCTCGAGATCGTCGAGAAGAGCGGGACATGGCGGGCTGTGATTTTATTTGATGTGTGAGGGATTCGAATGGCCGAGCTGATTCCGAGCGGAGCGTACCGTTGGCGCCTGGAGAAGAAGGGCGGGATGCGGGTTCCGGGAGTGATCTACGCCGACCGCGGGGCTCTCGAAAAAATCCGGAAGGACCGGAGCCTCGAGCAGGTCGCCAACGTAGCGCACCTTCCCGGCATCATCGAGCGCTCGCTCGCGATGCCGGACATCCACTGGGGGTACGGCTTTCCGATCGGCGGCGTGGCGGCGATGGACCTCGACGAGGGGGTCATCTCGCCGGGGGGCGTCGGCTACGACATCAACTGCGGGGTTCGTCTCGCACTCGTCAATCTCGATCGCGAGGAGGTCGCGCCGCACGCGGACGCCCTCGCGTCGGCGCTTTTCGCGCGCGTTCCCTGCGGCGTCGGCGGCGGAGGGGACCTCAGGCTGAACAATAAGGAGATGGCGGCGGTGCTGCGCGAAGGAGCCCGCTGGACGGCGGCGCGGGGGGCAGGGCGTGCGGAAGACATCGAGAGGACCGAGGAGAGCGGCTGCCTATCGCTCGCCGACCCGGACGCCGTGAGCGAGCGCGCGATCGAGCGGGGGCGCGACCAGGTGGGAACGCTCGGCTCGGGCAACCACTTTCTCGAGGTCGGTTACGTCGAGACGGTTTACGAGCCGGAGGTCGCCGAGGTCTTCGGTCTCCGCGAGGGGGGGGGGACCCTTCTCATCCATTGCGGATCGCGCGGCCTGGGGCACCAGGTGGCGACCGATTTCCTCCAAGCGATGCAGAAGCCGGGGCGGGAGAAGATCGCGATTCCGGATCGCCAGCTCGCCTGCGTGCCGATTCGGTCCTCGACCGGCGGGCGCTATCTGGCCGCGATGTCGGCGGCCGCGAACTTCGCCTGGGCGAATCGGCAGTATCTTCTCCACCTCTCGCGCGAGGTTTTCGCGCGGCTCTTCCCGGGATCCGATCTTCGTCTTCTTTACGACGTATCCCATAACATCGCGAAGATTGAGACCCATAGGGTCGGACGGGATGAGCGACGTCTCTGCGTGCACCGGAAGGGGGCGACTCGCTCCTTCCCCGCGGGGCACCCCGACGTCCCGGAAGCCTTCCGCCGCGTCGGGCAGCCGGTGCTCATCCCGGGCGACATGCGGTCGGGGTCGTATGTTCTGGTCGGCACCGAGAAGGCGATGGAGGAAACGTTCGGCAGCACGTGCCACGGAGCGGGGCGTCTGAAAAGCCGCTCCGAGGCGAAGCGAGTGGTGCGTCTCGGCGATCTGGAGAGAAGCTTGGAGGAGGAAGGGATCCGTTTCCGCGCGCGGTCGAGGGGCACGCTTGTCGAGGAGGCGCCCGAGGCGTACAAGGAGATCGACGAGGTGGTGAACGTGGTGCACGGCGCGGGTCTTTCCAGGAAGGTGGCGCGCCTTCGCCCCCTCGCGGTCATCAAGGGATGATGCCGGGGCCGGAGGGCAAGGTCCGCGGGGAAGGCCGCGCGGGTCTCTTCGAATCCTCGCCGGATCCGCGGCCCGACGGCTCGTCCTCCCTTGCCGAGGGGGCTCCCGCCGTCGAGCGCCAGCGGGCGGCTGTTCGGGAGATGTTCGACCGGGTCAGCGGGCGGTACGACCTCCTGAACCGCGTTCTCTCACTCGGCCTCGATGTCGGGTGGCGCCGCGAAGCGGTTCGACGGAT
>VGIW01000078.1 GCA_016867715.1 Candidatus Eisenbacteria bacterium
TCCGGATCCCCATCCACCAGATCCTGCTCCATTTCCTTCGCCGGCAGGCCGTCGGCATACGCCCACGCGTCGGAGGTCGTGAGGAGGAACAGGCCGATGAAGAGAGCGAGAGACAGAACCGCCACGGGGAGCCGAAACATCCGAAGAACAGAGGTGAGGGCCACGGCGCACTCCTTTCCTGCGAGTGGGCGGGGAAATTTCTTTCCCCCTTCGCAACGGTTGGCTAGGACACAAGTTATCCTAGCATCAACCGTTCCCACCCCGCAAGACACCCCGACCGGATCGGCCCGAAACCGGTGGTGTCTCGGATCCCCTAGGGCACGCCGCTTGCGGCGCGACGGGCCTCGAGAACGCTCCCCGCTCTCCCCGCGTGGGGAAAGCGAGCGCGTGTGTTCGCCGTAAAACGCGAGAAATCAACCGTGTCGAACGATGCGCCCCCAAGGAGCCTCTTTCTCCTCACGGGAGGCGGGCCGAACCCCCTCTCGACCCGACCACCGCGCCCACCGGTGGGAAACTTCTTTCCCCCCGCGCAACGAACGATCGAAAAACCGCTTGACGCCTCGCGAGCTCGACGCGCTTCGCGATCCTTTCCGTCCCGGTCGTGATCGGGCATCCCCCGTCCGGCACCCGGGGATGTTTCTCTTGTGAAGGAACCTATCACAAAGCGCGCAAGCTGTCAACCATTCTTGGCAAGATTGCGCAGTGTATTCGCGGGTTTGAAAAAAGGAGAAGAAAGCTACCGCTTCACGACAAACTGCGCGTTCGCCCGGTCGGTCGAGCCGTTCGCGAGATCAGTGACGTCGATCGTGAGCGTGTAGCGGTCGTCGGGAAGCGACTCGGCGTCGAGACGGATGTGCCGTCTGGCGGTCGGTCCGATGCTTTGCGTCTGAAACGCCTGACCGATCCCCTGTTCCAGCTTCCCCTCGCTGCTCCCGCCGAAGAAGCTCACGAAACGCTCGGCCTTCGTCCCGAAGAGTGTGTACTCGACCTCGTAGAGCCCTCTCCCGCCCGCCCCGGTCTCGACATGGTAGACCTCGAAGTAGATCGTGACGTCCTCTTCGGGCCCGTAGACCCGAATCGGTCGCGGCACGATCCGGTATTCGCCGCGCGCGAAGGTCCCTTCCTTCGCCCCCTCCGTCTCGACCCTTCCCGCGAACACCAGATCGCTGATGCGAATCGAATCCCCCTCGAAGCTCGGAACGTCCACTCCGGTCTTGAACAGACCCTGATTCTTCGAGACCGGATCGACCACGCGAAGAGCGAGAACATAGGATCCCGGATCCACCTCGAAGGAATCGGACGTCACGATCCAATTCGACCCGGAGATCGGATCGCGAGCGTGCGCGAGGTTGACCGATCGGGCGTCCACCGGAACGTAATCCGGCGTGTAGAGCACCGCCTGCCTTTGAAGGACCGCCGACTCGATCCCCTCCCGCGTCTCGAATGCGACGTCCTGGAGCGGTATGAGAAAACCGATCAGAAGAGCGGTCTTTCCTGCGGAACCCGCGAGGTGCGAGACATCGAAGACGAACCGAAGCTCCTTTCCGCCCTCGAAGTCGTACTCGTTGATCTCGGGAACTTCCCGCCAGCGATGCCGGCCTCTATCCGAATACCTTCGAGCAAGAACCGGATCAACCTCTATATTCCGTACCTCAAGAAATCGGTCGAAGCTCTCCTCGAAGAGCAGCTCCTCGTCCACCCGCCATCCGGTGTCCTCTCGAATATACTGGTCGGTC
Organism: Candidatus Eisenbacteria bacterium; assembly: GCA_016867715.1. Lineage (NCBI taxonomy): Bacteria > Candidatus Eiseniibacteriota > Candidatus Eiseniibacteriota bacterium. The sequence continues at coordinate 1,737 of VGIW01000078.1, forward strand.
GCGCCGATTCCAGAAGGGACCCTCGTGAGCCCCTCTTCGAAGTAACCGCCGAGCCGCCGGTCCTCGAACCAAAGGATCATGTCGTCGTAGAGCCAGAACTCGTGGGGAGCCCGAAGCCCCTCGTGAATGAGGACCTCTCCCTCGAGTCTCTCGCGCCTCTTCGGCTTTCCGAAGCGGATGTACGCGCGCGCCCGGTCGTCGAAGACGAACCGCCCGTGCTTGTCGCGAAAGACGCGGATCGCCTCGACGATGCGCTGTTGGTGCTCTCTCTCTCGGCGGTTCTCGTCGGTCGTGGGGATCGGATCGACGCTCGCCCAGTAGCGGCGGCGCCACTCCGGACGCTCCTGCTCGGGCAAGGATTCGTACGCCGCGCGGTCCTCGTCGGAGAGGATGATCGTGAAGAAACGATCCTCGGAAGGGTGAGGTTCCTCGGCGAAGGCGCAACCGAACCCGGCAAGGAGAATGAAGAGAGCGAGAACCGTTCGATTCATCGTGGAACGCATCCCGAAGGGGACCGGCCGCTCCGATTGCGATCAAGGAGGCCGGTCAAACCTACTCTTGCATTATGAACCGTCCGGCGCCGCGCGCCTGCTCGCCCGACGAGAGGTCCCTCGCCTCGATAACGAGCGCATACGCGCCCGGCGAGAGCCCCGACGTCTCGATTGCGATCGCATGGACGGAGGAGGACGCGCGGCTCACGTTTCCGATCTCCGCCGCGCTCCCCTCCGACAAGCGCCCCTTCTCGGTCCCCCCGAACCGCGCCGAGAACGGCGCCCCGCTTTCGCTCGAGAGGGAGAACACGATCTCGGTGTAGAAGCGTCCGTCACGGTCCGGCTTCACACCGTGAAGCTCGAAATAGACGTATACTCTTTCACCCTTCCGAAACGCCCGGTCCGGACGGGGATCGATCCTGTAGTCGCCGCGCCGCACGGGTCCTTTCTGTCGGAAATCCGTCGTCGCTTTCTCCGCGAAGAGAAGATCGCTCATGCGCATCGAACCATCCGTGAAATCGGGCACATCGATGTCCGCTTCGAAGACCCCGCCGCCGCCGCCCGCCAGATCCTCGACGGCGATCGCGAGCCGATAAGGGCCCGGTTCCGACACGAGCGAATCGACCGCAACCAGCCGGAGAGGCGGTTCCACGCCGGGCGCGACATCGAGGATGATCTCTTTCCGCCCGGTCGCGGCGACCGAAAAGGTGGAATCACGAAGGGCGGTTCGCATCTCGATCCGCATGCTCGACCTTCCGCTATCGACCTCGCGGGCGCGCCCGAGCGGCCCCGCGGGGATTCCGACGCCAATGAGGACAGACGAGAGGCTGTCGGGCCGTCCGAATACGGAAACGGATGGTTCGAGGACGAGCTCGCTCGGAGGCGAAGCGTGTTCGTTCCTCTCCGGGACGCGCTCCCACCATTCCAGCCCCTCGCGCGTCCGGATTCCCACTCCCGTCGAGTCGAGCGAGAATGCGGCGAGCGCGCGAGCGCGCGCGGCCGCCGGATCTTCCTCTCCCATCACGTCCCACGCGAACCCCTCGCCGGTTTCGACGCGCCGGCGTGTGTCGGCCGTCGCGGGGAGCGCCCCCTCTCCATCGCCGAAACGATAGGCTCCGGAGAGCTCGCGGTCCTCGAACCAGAAGAGCGCGCCGTCGTATCGCCAGGCCTCGCGGGGAGGAACGAACGTGTCGCCCTCCAAGGCTCCGCGAAGGAACTCGATGCCAGCGGGGCGCCCGAAACGAATCCATGCCTTCGCGCGGTCATCCCAAACGAAGCGGCCGGACCGATCGCGGAATCGATCGATCGCCTCCACCACGCGCCGCTGGTGCTCCATCTCCCGCTCGTTCTCTTCGCTCGCGGGTGTCGGATCGAGTCGGCCCCAGTGTTTCCGTCGAAATGCCGCCTTCCGATCGTCGGCGAGAAACTCGTACGCCGCCCGCTCCTCGTCGGAGAGAACGACGGCGAAGAAGCGATCCTCTCTCGGATGCGGCTCCCCGCTCTCCCCTTGGCCTCGCGCCGGGACAGCGCACGCCGCGAACAGAAGAAGAAGAAAGAACGATCGAATCATGAACGCCCCCGTCCCAAGAGAGGGTTTGGACTTGAGACCACTATACTCCGGAAACGCGGGGGGACAAGCGCTCCTCGTCCGCGCGCGCTTGCCCATCGCCGCGGCAATCGCAGGGGAAGGGGCCGGTCTACTCGCGGAGAAAGCCGCATGCCTCGCGGAATCCCCATACGGCGACCCCCGCGGAGATCAAGGCGATGAGAACCGAACGGAGCAGGGTCGCTCCGGGGCCGTCGAGGGCCCGAATGAGATCGTCGAGGCTCTCGAAGAAGACGCCGGCGCCTTGAGCGAAGAAAGCCGCGAACTCCACCGCCGTGGGCCAGGCCGAACTCACGAGCGCGCCGCAGGAGCGCACGACCTCCGGGCCGACGACGAGAAGCGAAACCGCCGCTGCCGAGAAGACAAGAGCCCGGACGAGATCTCGCCCGAGAGAAAACCTCCCTCGGTGCGGAGACGCCGTGAACGCACTCCGCACGGCCCGTTCGGTGAAGTCGGCGGGAAGACGTTCCGGCGGCGGCGTCCGAAGCGCTTCCAACATGCGCGCCTGCAAGAGACGTTCGGCGCGGCAGCGCGGACATCCGGAGAGATGGCGTTCGAGCTCGCGTGCGTGATCCGGCGGAAGCGATCCGTCCAGCCCGCGTCCGATTCGATCCATCGCCTCGCGGCAGCGCATGGGCGCTTATCCCTCCGGCTCTCTTCGAGCCCGCGGCGGCGCGAAGTCCGTCTCGGCGACAAGGAGATCGCGAAGCCGCGCCCGTCTCCGGTGAATCAAGGTCTTGACCGTTCCGAGAGGAACTTCCATGACCGCGCTAATTTCTTCGTATTTCAATTGATTGAGATAGAAGAGAGTGATCGCGGTTCGATGAGAATCGGGGAGCCGCTCGAGAAGAGCGCGCGCCCTCTCCGCCGTGTCCCCCCGTTCGATCTCCTCCTCCAGATCGGGACGCGCCTCCGGCAGAAGCCGGAACTGCTCTTCTACCTCTTCCTCCCAAGAAACCGGGTCGGGCCTTCTGCCGCGCCTTCGAAGCTCGGAGAGCGAGAGGTTCCGCGCGATCTTGAAGATCCACGTGCGAAACGAACTCTCTCCCCGGAAGCGGGGAAACGCCTGATACGCGCGCACGAACACCTCCTGCGCGAGATCCTCCGCTTCTTCCCTCCCGACGGTTCTCGCAACCAACCAGTAGATCCCATGCTTGTGACGATCTACGAGCGCGGCGAACGCCGCCGCGTCTCCCGAGCGACATCTCCGCACCAGCTCTTCATCGTCGTCGCGGGTCGGGAGCCCTGTCTCGTTCACATCCGGTCCCGCCGCAGGACACGGCCTCTGCGCCCTCTCGGCCGAGCGGCCACCGCCCGGCCTCGCCCTCGGGGGAACTCCCGCGCGGGCGGATGCGGCGGAGGGGCGCCCCGTTCCGTAGTGTACAGACTCCGAAGGGAGCGGTCGTGTTTCAACTTTCCGGAGGAGGCGCGGTGAAACAAAACCGGGAACGGCGATGATTCTCAAGTCGCGCGAAAGGGAACGATTGCACAAGGAGCGGATGTTCCTCGCCGAGAAAGGACTGGAGATCCCGAGAGAGCTGTACGTCGAACGAGAGAAGGAGAAGAAGCCGAGCGATTATCGCACAACGCGCGTCGTGCTCCTCATCTCCGGCGTCTTCATGGTCGTGACGGGCGTCGGCATGTTCATCGGGATGGGCATTCAGGAAGGCTTTCGGGAGGCCGCGCCCGCGTTCGCGGCCGGCGCGATCGGCGCCGGGCTCATCATCTCCGAGCGGATGATCGCCCGCCGTTTCGTGTCGACGAAGGAAGAGAGACGAGCCGAATAGCCGCGGCGATCAGAAGGTGGAGACGAGCTTGCACTCGATCCCCTCGAACTCGGGTTCGAAGCGGCAGACGCCGCCGACGCAGATGAAACCGGCGCGGCGCTTCCCCGCCATCACCGAGAGATGGTGCTGCGGGGAGAGAAACCAGTCCACCTGCCCGTAGAGGAAATCGTCCAGCTTCTCCCGCGCGCAGGGGACGTTGTCCGGATCGAAGGACGGAACGAGCGACGCGGCATGCTCGCCCACGACGGAGAAAACGAGGTCGTAGGTGGCGTGGAACTCGATGAGAGCGAGGTGGTTTCTCTCGGTGCCGAGCGCCACCTCCGATTGCTGGTACTGGTACTCGCTTCGGATGCTCCATTCGCCGCCGGGGTGATAGCCGAGCTCAACGATCGGCGTGTGGTTCTTGCTCCCCGTCTCCTCGTCCCGAATGTAGTCGTAGACCGCCGCGGCCGAGTATTTCCCCCCGACCTCCTGTCTCCACTCGGCGTACCACTCGTGGAAGAACGGATCGCCGTTCAGCCGGTTCGATTCGGCGCGGCTCAAAGTGACCGTTGAGCCCGCGACCGGAGACGCGACCGCCTCGATTTGGAATCCCTTCTCGTTGTTCGGGTTGAGCTGATGGGGATGTCGGGAAATCAGCGCGTAGGAGGTCTCCCGCGTCGCCGCCGGAGGGTTGTTGTAGTCGGTCCCGGCGGATCCCGCCGGCTGGAAACGGAAACGCTCGTACTCCTTGTATTCGGCAGTGATCGAGAGCCCGCCGAAGGGGAAGATGGATAGGGCGCCGTAATGCCCGGTTCCCCGAAGATCGTCATACGTGATCCCGCGGGCCCTGTCGGAAGAGGTGAGGAAGAGCCGGTTGATGCGGCCTCCTTCGTAGTAAGCGTCGAACCATTGATGGATGAATGAAAAACGCCCGCCGATCGCCTCGGTATGGCGCGGCGCCGGCGGCACGGCGTACCCCGCCGGGTTCGGGCTCGGGGCCGACTGAATCAGATAGCTTCCCCCGAAGCCGAGGCCCATCCCCGCGCTGACCCCGAGATCCGCCCCGCGGAGAACCGCGGTCCGCTCGTCGGTTTCGATCTCGCGAATCCTCCCGCTGAACGCTTTCGCCTTGAAGCGCCCTTTCTCCCCCCAAAGAAGAACGCCGTCCATGTTTCCGTCGATTCGGATCGAGCGGTCCTCGTAGGAGCGGAAGAGGAGGCCGCGTCCGAAGATCTCGTAGAAGTTCCCCACTCGAATGCCGCCGAACGGATACTCTGCCTGGGCGTAACGCTGCACGATCCCCTGGCGGAGCGAGTCGGGGCGAAGCTCGTGCGGGAGGAACGCTTCGTATCGGAAGCCGGCTAGAAAACGATCGAACCGAATGTCGGCGTCGAGCCAGTTCTCGAAGATCTCCCTTGGGACCGTGCTGTCCCGATCCGCCTCGCTGCTCAGCGAGTACTCCAGTTGGTTTTGCCCCTGGACGGAAACGACGCCCGATCCCTCCGCGCGCGGAGCAAGGACGGCGAAGCCGACAAGTAGAGCGAGCCCCGGGAGACGCATGCCCTTACTCCTCTTCGCCGGCCGCGCGCGCCCCGGCTTCTCCGGTCGCCTCGCACCCCTCCGCCTTCGGCTCCGCCGGGAGGAGCTTCTCGATCTCGTGGGCCAGGAGTTTCTCCTGTCCGGGAGCGTACCCGAGCTTCGAGAAGGCGATCTTTCCGTCGGGCGCGATGAGGAAGAGCTGCGGAATCCTGTTGAAGCGATAGAGGCGCAGCATGTCACTGTTCGGGTCGAGAAGCACGTCGAAGGAAAAGCCCATACTTTTGACGTATGAACGGACTTTCGCGATCGAGCGGGGAGAGTCCGTGTTGATCGCGAACACGGTGAGACCTCGGTCGGCGAAACGCCGGGCAAGCTCGTCGGTCCCGGGAAGCGCCTGGAGACACGGCTTGCACCAGAGGGCCCAGAAGTCAAGAAGGACCGGTCCCTTCTCGAGCGCTTTCGCGAGGCTCATCGGCTTCCCTTCGAGATTCTCAAGCGTGAAGTCGGGCGCGGCGTTTCCGACGAAGACACCGCTTCCTTGGGCGGCGGCTCTTCCGGGAATGAAGAGAAGAAGAAGGGAGACAAACAAAACGGTCGTCGAGAACACGCGTCTCATGCGGTGATTTCCTCCAGCCGGCATCGGCCGTCCCGACCTGGCCGGCGCGGCGCTCGATGCCTGTCGTTTCTTCCCGGGATGACCGGGGCGATCGAAAGCAAGCCCCTATCGAACGAGTGACACTTTACGGGCCAAGGTTTGGTCGCCCGCGTCGAGGCGGACGAAATAGACCCCGCTTCGAACCGGCGACCCGCGATCGTCGGTTCCGTCCCAGACGATCTCCGTCTCCCCCGCGGGGAGAACGCCGCCGGAAAGCGTTCGCACGAGGCGCCCGCCCGCGTCGAAAACCGAGACGCTCCCCGCCGACGCCTTGTCGAGCCGCATGACGAGGCTCGTGCTCGGGTTGAAGGGGTTCGGGCGGTTCGCCGAGAGGACCTCGCGCCGGGGAATCACGCCCCCCTCGACGCCGACCACCGCATCGAAGAAGTCGAACGCGCGCTGCAGGATCGCCTGACGCGTCGTGAGGCTCGTGATCCCTTCGAGACCGAAGGAGAGAAAGACGACGCGCGCGCCGCCGCCGAACGATTGGATCCCCGCGGCGTCGGCCACGCCGGTGTACGCGAAGCAACTCACGCCCGTCTTGCCCGAGAAATTGGTTCCGGGGCGAACGACATCCGGGCTTGACTGGTTGGAGGCCCCCCCCGCGATCGAGAAGGAGAGCCCCTGGCCGAGCGACTTCGGGATTCCATCGACGCTCGTTGAGCCGCTGTTGTTCGAGACGTAAACGGATGCCAAGTACTCCTCGACGAAGTCCCGCGCGGCCGCGGAGTACTCCGGGCTCCCGGCATCGCAGAGCGAGTAGGCGATGTTTTGGCCCGAGAGGAAGAGCTTGCCGCCGCTGTTCAGAAAGGTCGAGATCGCCGCCCGGTCGCTCGCGTCGAGGCTCGGGTCGGCTTCGCCGGTGAACCAGATCACCTCGTCGAACTCGGAGAGGTTCGCCGCCGTCGGAGCTTGCGCGATCCTCGGCCATCTGCCGTGGATCAGACCGCCCGGAAGCGCGCCGGTGTAATAACTCTGGTACGTCTCTCCCCCGTCGTCGTCCACCACGAGAACGTCGACGCCGTTCGTGATCGCCGCGAAGACCTGGGTCTTCTCATTCGCCGGTTCGCTCATCGGATACACGCGAAGCAACGCCTCTCCGCTCCCCTGGTCGACATAAGCGGAAATCCAGACGCCGATCGTATCCCGATCGCCGGCCGCGACCGTCACCTGGATCGTGTCGAAAAAGGGAGCGTAGCAGAGGCCGTTCACGCAGATCGAAGCCTGCCAGTTCCACGACGGCAAGTCCTGAGACTTGATAAGCATGAAATCCTGATCCGTCGCCTCCAGATTGGTGAGGTAGACGTCCAGCTCGTTCAGCGAGTTGAGGGGACAGATCTTTACGGGCTCCGCGGGGACGAGGGTGTAGTTCACCGCTTGAGCCGCAAGCGGGAGGAGCAACAAGAACCCGAGAACCGCTGCGCGCTTCATCGCCGACCTTCCTTCCTTCCCAGCCTCAAGGCTTGCCGAGTGTGCGCGTACTTCCAGCCTGATAGACCTTGCGCGTGGAGCGCGATTCCACGAAGACAACCGCCTCCAGGTTCCCCGCGTTCCATGCGGCCGACAAAGCTTCCGCATACCGATAGCCGAACGATTCGCCCACGCCGAGCGACAGCGGCTCGCCGTTCGTCCCCGGGAGGAACCGGCGCACGATGTCGTCGAAATGCGTGAGACCGTTGGCCGCTTCATAATCGATGTTCGTTTCGATGATCACGGCGACAAGGGCCTCGTCCCCCTCCACGGTATCGCCGATCTTCTCGATCGTTCCGGCGATCACGAAGGAGTCCGCGACGATCGCCGTGCTCACGTCGATCCGGAAAAGAGGCTCGACCGCGGCCGCGGCCGCGATCCTCGCGAGAAGCGCGTCGTAGTTCTCGGCGTTCGCGAAGAATGCCCCGTCGATCCGCAAATGGGGCATGTAAGAGACGTTGAAGACGCGCCCGCGCTGGTTGAGCTGAGCGGCGTTCGCGAGGTAGAAGGGATCGTTCGGAGCCGGCCAATTGAGGTGATTACCGATCGCGACCAGGCCGTGCCCGAGCTGGGAAAGGGCCGTTTCGAGATTCTCCTCGACCTCGCGACAGGGATCGCACGATGTGTTCGAGAAGTGCTCAACGAAGACGATCCGCGGGATGATCTCGGCGAGCGTGAACGAGGCGACCGCGATCGAGTCCTCCTTGACCGTCACAGGAAGAGACTCGGGAAAGGAGCGATAGCCGTCGAGGGCGACGCGGACCACGCGCTCTCCCTTCGGCACTCCCTCGAGCGTGTCGGGAGTCGTGCGTTCGGTTGGCGCGCCGTCGAGGAAGATCGCCGCGCCGGGCGGCTCGGAGAAAACCGCGATCGCGCCGGTCCCGGACAGGGTCAGCGTAAACGCCGCGTCCGCCGTGTCGCCGGCGACCACATCGACGAGAAGTGTTTCGGGGAGAGCATCGTATCCGCTGAGGTTCACGCGCACGACATGGGGCCCTTCGCGAACGCCGACCAGCGTCGCATCGGTCGTCCTCCCTGTGGGGGATCCGTCCAAAAGGATCGATGCGCCCGGCGGAATCGACGACACGCGGAGCGCTCCCCGGGGAACGCCCGGCCCGCACGGATCCTTGCAGTCCGCCCCGCAGCCGACGATGGCCAAGAGCCCGATTCCGACCGTCAAGAAGACGGCTATCGCAGGGCAAGTTCCCTTCAGGAACGGCATACTTGCTTCCCGGCTTCGCCGATTGGGGGGACCTCTCCTGATTTTGCTCGTATTTTACCAGAACGCGCGCGCGCCGTCAACTCATAATCGCATAAAATTAGGTAAGTTACGCCTCCAAGAGGCTTGGGCCTCGCCTCGGGCCCCTCGAAGATCCCGGGCCGCCGGGAGAGGCGGGCTCTCCGTTCACGAGTGGACCCGCTCGACCGGTCAAGCGACCCGCGGCGGTTGCGGGCGCGAGGCGGCTGCTCGCGCCTTGAAAGCAGCGCGGTGATCCCGTATGATGGCCGAGTTCCGCCGGACCGCAACTCCCACCCGAGGAAAAAAGACGATGCCATTCAAAGAGGTCAAGATCCCCGAGGGCGATCGGATCGAATCCAAGAACGGAAAGCTTCTCGTCGGAGACCGTCCGATCGTCGGCGTTCTCCGCGGCGATGGGATCGGGCTCGATATCACGCCAGTCATGCGCAGGGTCGTCGATGCCGCCGTTGAAAAAGTCTACCGGGGCAAGCGCGCGATCGCCTGGTGCCCCCTCTACGCCGGCCTCGAAGGCCTTCAGCGCTACGGCAGCGAGTTCCCCGACGAGACCATCGAGGCGATCCGCCACCTCAAGGTCGCCATCAAGGGTCCGTTCACGACTCCGGTCGGCGAGGAGACGCACGTCTGTCTTCATTGCGCGCATCAACAGAACCGCGCCGGTACGTGCGAGAAATGCGGGAAGGACGACGGCGTGACCGCTCGATTCCGCTCGATCAACGTCCGCTTCCGCCAGGCGCTCGATCTCTTCGCCTGCGTCCGCCCGGTCCGCTACTTCAAGGGCGTTCCCGCCCCGAACAAATACGCGGACAAGGTGGACTTCATCATCTTCAGGGAGAACACGGAGGACGTTTACGCGGGCCACGACTTCGAGTCGGGAAGCGAGACCGCGCGGGCGATTATTTCTCTCATCAAGGAAAAGACCGGGCGGCAAATTCGACTCGATTCCGGCATCGGCGTGAAGCCGATCTCCGTCTTCGGAACCGAGCGCATCGTGCGAAAGGCTCTTCAGTGGGCCGTCCAACAGAAGCTCCCCTCCGTGACGCTCGTGCACAAGGGAAATATCATGAAGTTCACGGAAGGATCCTTCGCGAAATGGGGCTACGAGCTCGCGAGACGGGAATTCGGCGACCTCGCGGTTCCCGAGAAGGAGCTGTGGGAGAAGCTCGGGGGCAAGATGCCCGCGGGGAAGATCCTGGTGAAGGATCGGATCGCGGACTCGATCTTCCAGCAGATTCAGACGAGGCCGGACGAGTACAGCGTGTTCGCACTGCCGAATCTGAACGGGGACTATTTGAGCGACGCGGCGATCGCTCTCGTCGGCGGCCTCGGCCTCGGGCCGGGCGCCAACATGTCCGAGGAGGTTGCGCTCTTCGAGGCGACGCACGGGACGGCGCCCAAGTACACCGGAATGGACAAGGTGAACCCCGGTTCGATCATCCTCTCCGCCGTCATGATGCTGAACCACATGGGCTGGAAGGAAGCGGCCGATCGGATTCTGCAGGGGATGGAGCAAGCCATCCAGGCAGGCCGCGTGACGTACGATCTCGCGCGCCTCATGGAGCGCGAGGGGCGGAAGGACGTTCGCGAGCTCTCGAGCTCCGGTTTCGGCGAGGCGATCATCGAGAGATTGTGATCCCCGAGGTGCGCCGGCGACGGTCTCGCGCGACTCGCATCCGGGGCCGGCGCGGAAAGCCCGGCCCTGTTGTTTTAACACCGAAGGATTCTCCGCATGCATGAGAAGGTCTATTTGATTCCCGCGCGCCATGACGAAACGAGCGAGGCGATCGCGAGGAAGATCGAGAGCCTGTGGGAAGCGGCGGGACTTGAGAGCTGCTTCCGCCTGCACGATCTCGCGGCGCTCAAGCTTCACGTGGGAGAGCCGGGGAAGACGACCTATGTGCCGCCGGCGTTCGCGGCGGCTCTCGTGCGCTGCATGCGCGCTTCGGGTGCCCGGCCCTTCCTCACCGACTCGGCGGTGCTCTATCGGAGCCCTCGCAACAACGGGATCGATCACGCGCGGGTCGCCGCCGACCACGGCTTCACGCTCGAAGCGGTCGGAGCTCCCTTTCTTCCGGCGGACGGGATCGACGGGAGCGACGAGGTCGAGCTTCCCGTGAACGGGCGCCGTTTCGACACGGTCTCGATCGCAGCGGCAGCCGCGCGCGCGAGGAGCATGCTCGTCCTCTCCCACGCGACCGGGCACTTGGGGACCGGGTTCGGCGGCGCGCTCAAGAACCTCGGGATGGGATGCTCCTCGAGAAAGGCGAAGCTCCGGCAGCATTTCGGGCAACAACCTCGGATCGATCCGAAGCTGTGCAACGGCTGCGGCGAGTGCGCGAAAGGATGTCCCGAGGACGCGATCGAGATAGGGGAGACCGCAACGATCGATGCCCGGCTCTGCATCGGGTGCGGCGCGTGCATCGCCCGGTGCCTCGAGGGGGCGGTCCGGTTCGGCTGGACGATCTCGGGAACGGAGCTTCAGGAGAGGATCGTGGAGCACGCAGCGGCTCTCGTTCGCGAGAAGCCGGGACGGATCGCCTACGTCACGTCCGCGCTCTCGATCACGAAGGACTGCGACTGCCTCGACGCGCCGCAGGAACCTCTCTGCGAAGACATCGGGATCCTCGCCTCGCGCGACCCGGTCGCGATCGACGCCGCCGCGCTCCGCCTCTTCCGAGAGCGGACGGGGCGCACGCTCGAGTCGATGTCGTACCCGCATCACGACGGATGGACGCAGATTCGCTACGCGGAGGAGCTCGGCCTCGGACATGGCGACGCCGAGATCGTGACGATCGTGGCCTAGCCTGGTTTATGCGCGCGGATCAATCGCGGCGCTTGATCAAACCGGGGACAGGCGTTCTTCCTCGGAAGACAAGGGGCGTCCCCGGCGTTCCTGAAGTCGTTCACTGTCCCCGAAGTTCAATCGCCCACCGGACGCCAGCGCCTGAGATCGACCGAGTTGAGAACCACGGAAACGGAGGAGAGGGCCATCGCGAGCCCCGCGATCTCGGGGGGAAGGAGAACGCCCCATCGCGCGAACGCGCCGGCCGCGAACGGAATCGCGAGCGCGTTGTAGAAAAAAGCGAAGAAGAGGTTCTGCTTCACCTTTCGAAGAGTCGCGCGGCCGAGCTCGACCGCCACGGCCACGTCCGCGGGGTCGCCGTGCACGAGGACGACATCGCCCGTCTCCTTGGCGACATCCGTTCCGGCGCCGATCGCGATGCCGACGTCGGCCGCCGCGAGAGCGGGCGCGTCGTTGATGCCGTCGCCGACCATCGCCACCGCGCGTCCTCCCTTCTTCGCCGCGCGCACGATCTCCGCCTTTCGATCGGGAAGAACCTCGGCATAGACATCGCCGATCCCGATATGGGCGGCGATCCCCTCGGCGGTTCGCCGCCGGTCGCCCGTGACGAGCGCGGTCGAGATCCCGAGGGATCGGATCCTCGCGATCACGTCGGTCACTCCCGGCTTCGCTTCGTCTCGGAGGGCGAGAATCCCGGCGAGACGATCCCCGCGCGCGAGCCAGAGAACGGTCTTCCCCTCGTCGGCGAGACGATCCGCTTCGGCGCGAAGATTGGAACGCTCGATCGATCGACTCTCGAGCAGCTCCTCGTTTCCGAGGAGATGCGACGCTTCCTTTATGCTAAAATGAATCCCGCGGCCCGCGTGTTCCTCGATTCGGTCCGGTTTGTCGAACGAAGCCCCTCTCTCCCGCGCCGCGCGAACCACCGCCCGCGAGAGAGGATGTCCGGAGAGGGAAGCTCCCGAGGCGGCGAGGGAGAGAACCTCGTTCTCGCTCGTATTCGAGGACGCCCGGATGTCCGTGACCGCCGGCTCACCCCTGGTGATCGTTCCCGTCTTGTCGAAGAGAACGGCGCGCACCCCCGCGATCTCCTCCAGGGCCGACGCCCTCTTGAAGAGAATTCCGCGCCGGAGCCCGATGCCGGACCCGACGAGAATCGCCGTCGGCGTCGCGAGCCCGAGGGCGCACGGACAGGCGACGACGACGACCGCGACCGCGCGGGCGAGGGCGAACGAGAACGGCATTCGGAGAACCAATAGCCAAACGAAGAACGCGGCGAGCGCGATCGCGACGACCGCCGGGACGAAACGATTCGAGACACGGTCCGCGAAGCGCTGGATCGGCGCGCGGTCGAGCTGCGCCTCCTCGACCATACGAACCATGCGGCCGAGGAAGGTCTCCTCGCCCACCGCCTCCGCGCGGACGAGAAGGGCGCCGTTCGCCAGCATCGTGCCGCCGACGACGCGGTCTCCGGCACTTCTTCGAACGGGGACCGACTCCCCGGTGACCGCGGCCTCGTCGACCGCCGCCTCTCCATCCACGACGCTGCCGTCCACCGGAACGCGATCCCCTGCCCGCACTCGAAATATGCTTCCTACCTGAAGCGATTCGACCGGGACGTTCCTCTCTTGTCCGTCCGCGACGAGAAGAGCGCTCTCGGGAGCCGCCCGAAGGAGCGCGCGCATCGCGTCTCCCGCCTTCCCTCTCGCCCTCGCCTCGAGCATCTTGCCGAAACGAACGAAGAGAATAAGAAGAGCCGACGTGTCGAAGAAGGCGCGCTCGCCGGGAAAGTACGACGGGAAGATCACGACGAGAAGGCTGTAGCCCCACGCGGCCGAGATCCCGAGCGAAACGAGCACGTCCATTCCGGCGTTTCCGCTCCGGAGCGAGTAGTAGGCCCCCCGGTAGAAGCGGAGCCCGGCCGTGAATTGGAGAAGGGTGGCGAGGACGAGAAGAAGGACCCCGGGAGAGGGGACGCCCGCGATTCCTTCATGAATCAACAGAATGGGAACGGCGAGAAGAGCGGTCCAGAGAAGGCCGAGACGTTCCTTTTGGAGGGCGGGCTCGTCCTCTCCCGCGCTCGGCGAGGCTCGATAGCCGGATCTCCGCACCGCATCGAGAAGCGCGGGGAGGTTCGCGCGCGCGGCGTCGAAACGGACCGCGGCTGCTCCCGCGGCGGCGTTCACCACCGCGCTCCGGACGCCCGGGACGGAGCGTAGAGCCTTCTCCACGGCGAGCGCGCAAGCGGCGCAGGTCATCCCGCGCACGGAGAGCCGAACCCGCGCCTCCTTCTCCTCCTCGATCGATCCGTGCGCGGCGCGGGGCGGCCCCTCGTCCCCGGCGAGAAGCCCGCTTCCCGATTCGGGCTCCCCTTCGCTAGGGAGGTTTGCTCTCTTCATGTGTGTTCCTCTTCGCGGC
>VGIW01000079.1 GCA_016867715.1 Candidatus Eisenbacteria bacterium
GGCCTTCATCGCCCACGCGGCGTCGCTCGGTCAGGGTTTCCCCCATTGCCGAAGCCTCTCGACTGCTGCCTCCCGTAGGAGTCTGGGCCGTATCTCAGTCCCAGTGTGGCTGACCATCCTCTCAGACCAGCTACCCATCATCGCCTTGGTGGGCCGTTACCTCACCAACAAGCTAATGGGACGCGGGGCCATCCTCAAGCGGCAGGTCCCGAAGGATCCCCACCTTTGCTCCGGCTCCCATGTGAGAGCCGGGGCGTATCCGGTATTAGCACCCCGTTGGGGGAGTTATCCCGAACTCGGGGGCAGGTTCCCCACGCGTTACTCACCCGTTCGCCACTCTACTCGGGGAGTTGCCCCCCCTTTCTCGTACGACTTGCATGCCTAATCCACGCCGCCAGCGTTCGTTCTGAGCCAGGATCAAACTCTTCGTTGTCGGAAATTACGTATCTAAAGAAAGTACGCAACTCCGGAATCGTTTTTCGGACGAGCGGACTCGCGCCCGCCGTCCGGGGCTCGCACGATTCGACAAAACGGATGCACTATTCTGTTGTCAAAGAGCTTCGGCGATTTGCCAGAAGACAATCTAGCACATGCCGGCCGAGCCGTCAAGGTCGGGGCCTTCATCGGCTGGAATGAGCATCCTATGGCAACGTATCGACTTCCGTCAACTCTTTTTTTGCGTCCCCCCCCTGTTTTTTTCGGCCGACCGGAGGGTCCAACCAACTCACTTCCTCATAACGACTTACAGAACTACCAAGGCGCGGCATTCTGCGGGCGGAGCGGACAAATCGACCTCGGGGGCCGCGCCGCGAGCCTCGCAACCGGGTTCCTCCCGCTTGACCCCCTCCTCGGCGGGCGATAGATTCGTTCCCGCCGCCCCGAGGCTCGGAGGTTCTGTCCCATGCGCAAGCGTTCTCTCTTCGGCGCCCTCGCGGTCGTGTTCCTCTTCGGGGGGATCGGGGCCGGATTCCTGCGAGAGCTCCGGAAGGATCTCCCCCCTCTCGCGCGTCTCGAGCGGATCGAGCCGCCGATCAAGACCCTCTTCTTCACGGCGAACGGAGACACCCTCGCGGAGATCTACGAGTACAACCGCGCGCTCGTGCCCCTCGACCGGATCCCGAGGCCGCTCGTCGAGGCGGTGCTCGCGGTCGAGGATCGCAGGTTCTACCGGCACTGGGGGATCGATCTCCGCGCGATCCTCCGGGCGGTCGTGCGGAACGCGGAGGCGGGACGGGTCGTCCAGGGAGCGAGCACGATCACCCAGCAGCTCGCGCGCAATCTATTTACTCATGAAGAAAAGGGGTGGATGGCTCAGACCTACAATCGGAAGATCCGCGAGGCTCTGCTCGCGCTCGAGATCGAAAAACGCTACACGAAGGACGAGATCCTCGAGATGTATCTGAACCAGATCTATCTCGGGAACCGCTCGTACGGCGTGGAGGCGGCCGCTCGAGCCTACTTCGGCAAGCCGGTCTCCGAGCTCGATCTTGCCGAGTGCGCGCTCCTCGCCGGGATCATCAAGAACCCCCGCGATTACTCTCCCTCCCGCGATCCGGAGGCCGCGCGTGGACGCCGCGCCGTCGTCTTGGGTGTCCTCGTGAAGCAAGGGGTCGCATCGGAGGCGGCGGCCGATTCGGCGGCGAACCGTCCGATCGTTCTCGCGCCGGCCGCCGAGAGAAGATACCAAGCGGGCTATTTCGTCGAGTACCTTCGCCGGTTCGTCGAGGAGAGCTTTCCGGAAGAGGAGTATCTTCTCCGCGGGCTCCGGGTCCACACGACCCTCGACACGCGCATGCAGCGCATCGCCGAGGATGCGGTTGAGGAGCATCTCGCGTCGATCGAGAAGATGCGCGGCTATGCGGAGACGCGCGCCCGCTACCTCCGGCGCGAGCCGCGCGACGAGCCTCCCGACTACATTCAGGGCGCCCTCGTCGCTCTCGAGCCGGAGACGGGGCGCATCCTCGCGATGGTCGGCGGCCGGAGCTTCGCGGAGTCGAACTGGAACCGCGCCGTGCAGGCTCCGCGGCAGCCCGGCTCCGCCTTCAAGCCGTTCGTCTACCTCGCCGCCTTGCAGAACGGCTATCGCGCCTCCGACCTCATCCTCGACTCGCCGGTCGTTCTCCCGCAAGCGGACGGCACGCAGTGGAGGCCCGGCAACTACCACCGCGACTACTCCGGACTTGTCACGCTCCGGACGGCGCTCGCGAAATCGATCAACCTTCCCGCCGTGAAGCTCGTCCTCGCGATCGGCCCGGAGAAGGCGGCCGCCGCGGCGTGGGCGCTCGGGATCACCTCGACCATCGATCCGGTCCCCGCCCTCGCCCTCGGCAGCGAGGAGGTGAATCTGCTCGAGATCACGAAGGCGTACAGCGTGTTCCGGAATGGAGGGATTCTCGTCGAGCCGACCGGGATCGACCGGATCGAGGATCGGAACGGCGCCGTGCTCTACGCGAGCGAACGGGAGGCGCGCGAGGCGATCCCGGCCCCCCTCGCCGCTCTCATGACGAACCTCCTGGAGAGCGTCGTGAACGAGGGGACCGCCGCCTCGATCCGCAAGCAAGGATGGAAGGGACCGGTCGCGGGGAAGACCGGAACCTACGACGACTACACGAACGCATGGTTCATCGGCTTCACGCCTGAGGTGGTGGCGGGGGTGTGGGTCGGCTTCGAGATGAAGCGGAACATGGGGAGCGGGATGAGCGGCGACGTCGCGGCGCTCCCGATCTGGACCAGGTTCGCGACCGCGGTGAGCGATCCGACCCAGGAAGAGGGCTTCCCTCTCCCGAGAACCGGTCTCGAGTTTCGCACCGCGTGCACGGAGAGCGGTTTCCTGGCCTCGCCGCATTGCCCCCGCGCGCGCGAGGAGATCTATCTCGCGGGGACCGCACCCGAGACCGTCTGCCACCTCCACGGGCGCGCGGTGCCGGCCTCGTTCGTCGATTTCGGCGGAGGCCGATAGGACCTCCGCGCGGGTCCGCCCGCGCGAACGAGCGCAGGGCGCATCCGGAGGCGCGCGATGAGCGACTACGAGCTTCTCGACAGCGGAAACGGAAGGAAGCTGGAGCGGTTCGGCGCGTTCACGATCGAGCGCCCCGCCGCGCAAGCCGTTTGGAGGCCGCGGCTCTCCGCGGAGATCTGGGCGCGGGCGCACGCCTCGTTCGATCGCGCGGAGGGGAACCGCTGGCGGAACCGATCCGCTCTTCCCGAGGAATGGGTCGTCGCGATCGAGGGGATTCGGTTCCTTCTCTCGCCGACCGGCTTCGGACACATCGGCGTCTTCCCCGAGCAGAGCGACCTGTGGCCGTGGGTTCGCGCGGCGGCCGCGAAGCACGCCGCTCGGCGGGGCGTGATTCCTTCGGTCCTCAACCTTTTTGCGTATTCCGGGGGTTCGACCCTCGCGGCGGCGCAGGCGGGGGGGGAGGTCTGCCACCTCGACGCGTCGCGAGGGATGGTCGAACGGGCGCGCGGCAACGCCGCGAGAAACGGTCTCGGCGAGGCCCCGATCCGATGGATCGTCGAGGACGCCGCCAAGTTCCTCGCCCGGGAGGTTCGGCGCGGCCGGCGGTACGACGCGGCGATCCTCGACCCGCCCTCCTTCGGGCGCGGGCGGCGAGGCGAGGTCTTCAAGATCCACGACCATCTCCTGGCGCTTCTCGACCCTTGCCGAGCCCTCCTCTCCGAGGACCCCGCGTTTCTCCTCCTCACCAGCCACACGCCGGAGTTCTCCCCTCGCGTTCTCCGAAACCTTCTCGAGGATCTCGCCGAGGAGCGCGGAGGCTCGGTCGATTCGGGGGAGATGCTTCTTCGGGGAGGCCCGCGCGTGGTTCCTCTTCCGAGCGGGGCCTTCGCGCGGTGGACGCCTCCCGAGACGGATTAGACGATGGCGAACCGGCTTCTCCCCCCCGACGTCGGGCTCCTCTTCGAGGACAACCATCTCCTCGCGCTCTCCAAGCCCGCCGGGCTTCTCACGCAGCCGAGCGGGACGGCGCGGCCGAGCCTCGAGGCCGTCGCCCGGGCGTACGTGCGCGAGACGAAGGGGAAGACGGGGAAGGTCTTCCTACACGCGGTTCACCGGCTCGATCGCGAGGCGAGCGGGGTCGTCCTCTTCGCGCGGACGAGCAAGGCGCTCGCTCGCATGGCCGAGGAGATCCGCGCGCGCCGCGTTCGGAAGACGTACCGCGCGATCGTGGAGGGAAAGCCGCCCCGTGCGAGCGATACTTTATATGGATATATTCGCCATCGAAGCCATCGCGCGGAGACGGCGGAGCGCGAAGAGGCGGGGGCGAAGAAGGCGGTGCTCGCGTATCGCGAGGTCGGAAGCGCGGGCGGACTTCATCTTCTCGAGATCGATTTGGGGACCGGACGCTATCATCAGATCCGCGCGCAGCTCGCGCGGGAGGGGATGCCGATCCTCGGCGACCGGCGTTACGGGAGCCGCGCCGCGTTCCCGGGGGACGGGATCGCGCTCCATCACGCGGCGATGGAGTTCCGTCATCCGGTGAGCCGCGAGACGATCCGCATCGAGGCCCCGCCTCCGCCCGCGTGGCCGCTCGCGTGAGAACGATCAGGTTCCGTCGAAGCTGCGGCTTCCGAGCATCGTGCGCGCCCAGAGAGGGCGCTGGGAGCGGGTATAGACGCGCGGGACGCGCCGACCGATCGCGAGCGTGACCTCGTACGCGAGGCGATCGGTTCGCTCGGCGAGCTCGGCGACCGAGATCTCCTCCTCCCCCATCCGTCCGATGAGCACGACCTCGTCCCCCGCCTCGACCTCGGGGACCTTTTGGCAGTCGACCATGAACGCATCCATCGTGATCTGCCCGACGATCGGAACGCGCCGCTCGCGGATGATCACCTCGCCCCCGTTCGAAAGACGCCGGTTGTAGCCGTGGCCGTACCCGACGGGGACGGTGGCGATCGTCGTCGGCCCCGGAACGCGGTAGGTGAGGCCGTAGCTGATCGTCTCGCCCCCCTCGCATTTCCGCGCCTGGACCACGCGCGACTTTAATGCGACCGCGGAGCGGATCGAGATCCCCGGCGGCACCTTTTCCGGATCGATGAACCCGTAGAGCAGAATCCCCGGACGAACCGCGTCGAGGTACGTTCCTTCGAGCCCCCAGCAGAGACAGGCGGAGTTCGCCGCATGGACGAGCGGCGGCTCGATCCCTTCGGCTCGAAGGGCGGCGATCAGCCGGTCGAACGAGCGGATCTGCTCGAGCGAACACGCGATCTGATCCTTCGATGTCGCAGGGAAGTGCGTGTAGATGCCGGCGAGTTCGATCCCGTCGATTGCGGCGAGCTCCGCGAGGAAGCGGACCGCTTCCCGGACGAAGATCCCCCAGCGCCCCATGCCGGTGTCGATCTCGACCTGATAGCGCCCGACCACGCCCCTCTTTCGGCACGCCTCGGCATACTCGCGAGCCGATCCGATATGAATGATCGATGGCTCAATTTCATAGCGAGCGACCCGCTCCGCCTCTCCGGCCATCGGCGGGTTGAACATGAGGATGGGGAGATCGACGCCGGCCTCGCGGAGCTCGACCGCTTCATCCAGCGTGGCCACCGCGAGCCGCTCGACGCCGCTTCGGGCCGCCTCGTGAGCGACGGCGATCGCCCCGAGCCCGTAGCCGTCAGCCTTGACGACGAGGATGATCCCGCGTTTCGGGCCGATCAGCTTGCGGATCTCTCGGCTGTTGTGGGCGATCGCGTCGAGGTCGACCTCGGCCCAAACGGGATACCGGTCCACGACTACCTCCCGCACAGATCCTAGCCTAGGCTACCACACGCTCTCCCCGCCCGCCATCGGTGGATCACGGCGTCGTCGGAGCGACGACCTCGACCCGCTCCGGGGACGTCCCCACGCGTGGGTGATCGCGGCAGGAAGAGGCGGATCACAAACTCGGTACCTGATACCCTATTTCGAGACAAACCTGGGCGCGTGAGACCCGCCGTTCACCAACGTCACCACAGCGGGTGGCGGCCACGGGCGCCCGCGACGCGCGCAGCGAAAGCGAGCACGGCAGCGGGCGGATGGCCGACAGGACCCGCCGTCCGACGACGGAAGACGCAACTATGGCGGGTGGCGGCGCACCGGCCCGGGCTAGCCTGGACTATGCACGCGTTTCCTACTCTGGCCGCGGATCTCCCTTCGCGCTTCCGCGCTCCGGGAGCTTCCTCGGCGACCCGTCCCTCCGGGACGGGTGCCCGCCTCGGTCGCGCGAGAAGATGCCTACGAGGTCTCCCTTCCTTCGCCGCTTCCTCATCAGGGACCCGTGGCGCGCTTGGATCTTGTCGCGACGGCTACGAGCGACAAGTCCTAGCGCGCCGGGGGGGCCGAGACTACGATTCCGGGAGCAGCTCGTCCTGGTCGGCCTCTCGGCCCCTAGCTCCACATCCTCGCGACGAAAACGCGTGCATAGTCCAGGCTAGGAACGCAGATACGATGCGCCGTTCACGTCGAGAATCAGCCGGTCGCGAAGTCGCAGCGGCCCGACGCGAGGAAAGCGACCGCCTCCGCGACCTCCTCGGGCGTCGCCACGCGATCCAACGGGCTTTGCGACCGGATCTCCTCCCCCCTCGGTCCCCGGAGATAATCGGCGGCCATCTCCGTCTCCACCCAGCCGGGCGCGACAGTCATCACATAAATCTTATAGGGTGCAAGCGCTTGAGCCAGGGATTGGCCGAGCGAGCCCAGAGCCGCCTTCGCGGCGCCGTACGCCGGGGCGTCCGGCTCCCCGCGAAACGCGCCCCGCGACGTAACGTTCACGATCCTCCCGCCGCCCCCCTCCATCATGCGTCGGGCCGCGCGATACATGAGGTTCGCGGGCCCGAGAAGGTTGACGGAGAGGTTGCGCTCCCAGTGCGGGCGCCATTCCCCATCGCTCGCCCTCGTGATCGACTCGGCCTCGTAGATCCCCGCGTTGTTGACGAGGACATCGAGTCCGCCGAGCTCGCGCGCGACGTTATCGACGAGGCTTCGCGCCGCCCCGGCGGCCGCCGCGTCCGCCTGGAAGAGCCCGTGAGGGCCCCCTTCCAAGGAGCGGACCGTTTCCTCGGCTTCGTCTCGGCGCGCCCGGTAGTGGACCGCGACCCGCGCCCCGCCTCTCGCGAGGCGCTTCGCCACCGCGCGCCCGATCCCTCGCGAGGCTCCGGTGACGAGCGCCCTCTTCCCCTCGAACTCGCGCGCATCCGACATCGACATCACCGGCTCCTTCCGCGGGGATCGCAGGGAGAGAAAAGGGGCGCGCCGCCGCGCGCCCCCCCTGCGAACCGCGTCGAGCGGGCATCGCCGCTCTTCGAAACGCCCCGCGGCCCTACACGAACTTCGGATACGAAGGATCGTACATCTGAGAACGCATGTACGAGAGGATGTTCTCCGGTTTCGGCTTCCCCGCGAGACCCCGCTCGTACGCGACCTCGGCCGTCGCCGCCGCGATCACCGCGGAAACCTCGCGGATCCGCGTGAGCGGCGGATAGACCAGGCCGAAAGTCAGGTCGTCGCTTGTCACGGTCCCCGCGAGAGCCTTCGCGGCGCGGAAGAACATCTCGTCGGTCACACGTTTCGCCTCGCACGCGATCACGCCGAGGCCAACCCCCGGGAAGACGTAGGCGTTGTTCCCCTGCCCGGGCACGTAGGTCTTCCCCTTGTACGAAACCGGCTGGAACGGGCTTCCGCTCGCGTAGATCGCGCGCCCATCCGTCCAGGTGTAAGCCTCCTGAGCCGTGCACTCCGCCTTCGACGTCGGGTTGGACAAGGCGAAGACCACCGGGCGCTCGTTGATCTTCCCCATCTCTTCGAGAACCGACCGGGTGAAGGTGCTCGGCTTTCCGGAAACACCGATGAGGATGTTCGGCTTGATGGCCTTCACCGCCGACTCGAGATCCGGCTGGAACTCCGCGTCGTGCGCGTAGGGCAGCTTGTGCTCGGCGAGATGCGTCCGCTTCTTCACGACGAGCCCCTTCGAATCGAGGAGCCAGCATCGTTTTCTCGCCTCGCTCTCCTGAAGGCCCTCGTCGACCATCGCGGCGACGATGAGATCCGCGATCCCGACCCCCGCCTCCCCCGCCCCGAGGAAGAGGAACTTCTGGTCGAGGAGCTTCCCCTTGGTGATCCGGAGGGCCGAGTAGATGCCGGCGAGCGCCACCCCGCCGGTTCCCTGGATGTCGTCGTCGAATGTGCAGATCCTGTTCTTGTACTTGTCCAGGAGCCGGAAGGCGTTGATGTTGGCGAAGTCCTCGAGCTGGACGAGCGCCTTCGGCCAGAGCTTCAGGACCGCCTGGATGAACTCATCGACGAACTCGTCGTACGCCTCCCCGCGGAGGCGCGGCTGCTTGAGGCCGATGTAGAGAGGATTGTTGAGAAGCGAAGCGTTGTCCGTCCCGACGTCGAGCGTGACCGGAAGGCAGACCGCGGGATCGACTCCCGCGCACGCGGAGTAGAGCACGAGCTTTCCGACCGGAATCCCCATCCCGTCGGCGCCGAGATCGCCGAGCCCGAGGATCCGCTCCCCGTCGGTGACGACGATGCACCGCACGTCGTGGCACGGCCAGTTCTTCAGCACATCAAGGACAAAACCCCTGTCGTTGGCGGAGATGAACAGCCCGCGCGGACGCCGGAAGATGTTCCCGTACTCCTGGCACGCCTTGCCGACCGTCGGGGTGTAGATGATCGGCATCAGCTCCTCGATGTGGCTCATCACAACCTTGTAGAAGAGCCTCTCGTTCCTTCCCTGGAGCCCCATCATGAAGATGTACTTCTCGAGTTCGTTCGGTTTCGCCCGGTAGTTGACGAGAACCCGTTCGACCTGCTCCTCCTGCGTGTGGATGTGCGGGGGCAAGAGGCCGCGCAGGCTGAGCTCGTTCCGCTCATCCTCGGTGAACGCGGTCCCCTTGTTCAACGCGGGGTCGTTCAGCAAGGCGAAGCCCGTGGGGAGCCCGCTCTTGTGATAAACTACTTTGTGTCTCGACCTTTCTTCCATGACGCGTCGGTTCTCCTTCTCCCCCGCCGGCATGAGGGGGCGCCGCAAGAAACGTCGCCAAGCCTTCGTCCCGGAGATCGCTCGGCTCTCGCCGCCGGGGGATCTCCGCGCCGAAGACCTTCTCGATCGCGCGTCCGTGCGGGCGGAACCTCCGCTCGCTCCGGATTCGCCCGCTCCGCACGCGGAGGGCGATGACCGGGTGCGCGATCGCGCGGCCGCACGAGTGCGTCATTATAGCGCGGACCTCCGGAGCCGTCACCGAAGAACGGCGCCCTCGCCCGAGCCGAAACGCCGAGAAGGCCCGCCGCGCAGCCGATTGTCGGAGCGCGCGTTCCGCCGGTGTGCCCTCGAGTGCGCGCCGGGGGAGGGCGCTCCGAGCGGAGGGCCGGCTCTGGGCGGCGACAGGAACGGTGTGGTACGCTCGACGCGTCGTTTCGTCGAACGCGAAGGTGCGCGAATGGAAGAGCGAAAAGACGCGGGCGATCTCTTCGCGGAGCTCGTCGAGATGGTGGCCCATCTGCGCGGGCCGAACGGATGCCCGTGGGATCGGAAGCAGACCTACGAGACGATCCGGCCCCACTTCCTCGAGGAGGCGCACGAGGCGGCGGAGGCGCTCGCCCGCGGCGACTTCGACGAGTTCCGCGAGGAGATCGGCGATACGCTTTTTCTCGCGGCGTTTCTCGTCCGCATCGCCGAGGAGGAAGGACGCTTCGGCATCTCCGACTCCCTCCGCGCGATCCTCGAGAAGATGCGGCGCCGCCACCCGCACGTCTATGGCGACGCGGGCGGCAGAAACGAGCGCGAGGTGCTCGTCTCTTGGGAAGAGGCGAAGCGCGCCGAAAAGGGGAAGAACGAGCGCGAGTCGATCTTGGACGGGATCCCCGCTTCTCTCCCCGCGCTTCTCCGGGCGAGGCGCGTGCAGCAGAAGGCGGCGAACATCGGCTTCGACTGGCCGGACGCGGAACCGGTCCTCGAGAAGATCGAGGAGGAGCTTCGCGAGCTCGCCGAAGCGAGAGCCCGCGGCGAGAGAGAGGCGGTCGTCGAGGAGATCGGCGACCTCTTCTTCTCGGTCGTCAACCTCGCGAGGCTCCTCGAGGTCGATCCCGAAGTCGCTCTGAACCGCGCGACGGGCAAGTTCCGCGACCGCTTCCGCCGTATCGAGAACTCGATCGACGCCGCTGATCCTCCACCGCTCGAGGTTCTCGACCGCCTTTGGAACGAAGCGAAGAAGAAGCAAGGAGAAAGCACGCCGTGACAAGCCGCCGAGAGGGGAACTCGCCGGAGCACCCCTACCGCTCAGCGCCGACAGGACTCCCCGCCGGGCGAGAGCCGGGGGACAAGGAATGAGCCGGAGCACGAGGCAAGTCCGGAGACGATGGCGGATCACGCTGCGTCTCCTTCTCGCGCTTCTCCTCGCCGGCTTCGTTCTTCTCGCTCTCTACAACGCGTCTCCTCGAAACCCCGAGGCGCGGATGGCACCCATCGCAGCGACGGCCGGAGCCGGAGCGCGCGCCGAGCTCGTCGCTTCCATTCCCCGCCTCACCTCCTCCTACCTCTCCGAAGGCATCCTCTACGCGACCGAAGATCACTACCTATATCGTACAGAGCCATCCCGCGAAGGTTGGATCCGGTTCGAGGAACTCGGAAAGCTCCCCAAGATCAATCCCAACAGCGAGGTGCGTGTAAAGGACTTCCTCGCGCGCCTCCGCCTCGTCCGCGACCTTCGACGGAACCGCGGACCGAGCACCCTCGCGGTCTTGAAGAGCGGAACGATCCTTGTCTTCTACAATCATATCTACCGTTCGACTGATGGAGGGAAGTCCTTCCATTCGGTTCTCGACATCAAGAAAGAGGGCATCGCCCTTCCCTTCATGCACGGCGCCGCCGTCGATCGGAACGACGATGTCTACTTCGGCGAGTACGACTGCTCTCCGAGGCCTCACTCGATCCGGCTGTTCAAGGGAACGAAGGACGGGACCGAATGGAGCGTCTTTCACGAGTTTCCATATGGAGAGATCTTTCATGTGCATATCGTTCGATACGATCCGTATCGGGACCGGCTCTGGGTGTGCACAGGGGATCGCGACGAAGAGAGCGCTCTCTTCTTCATCGATGAAGAGAGAATCGGGCTGACTCGGCTGGGCGGAGGCGACCAAGGATGGAGGATTGTCGCCCTAATCCCTGCGGAGGAATGCCTCTACTGGTGCTCCGACGACGACCGCGAGGGGTCGAGCATCTACCGCTATGATTTCACGACAAACAAGAGGGAGCATGTTCGCTTCGTGGGGAAGCCGGGCTACTACGCGACCCGTCTGAAGGATGGGACCTTCGTTTTCAGCACGGCGTTTGAGAACAGGACGGCCTATAGCGAGAGGACACGCGAGGAGCCGACGACGGATCTTTGGGTTTCTCGAGACGGAAGCGACTGGACCAAGGTCCTCTCGCTTATGGGGAAGCCGGGAAAGCTCGGATGGGGAACAAGAAGACCGCAGATCTTGCTCCCCGCGGGGGACCTGGGGAGTGACTACCTGTACGCGACGCCAGTCGCCACGGAGGAAGGGGACTTCCCGCTCCTCGTTTACCGGATTCGTTGGGACTGACACCTTCTGATTCGCGATCCTACATCGATTCAACCGGACCGACCGGACCAAGTCGGGTTGAGGCTCGGATCCTATTCCACGTACCCGAGCGCCTTCAACTCGTCGCGGGTCTCGGGAGAGACGTCCACTTTGACCGAGGGGAGAGCGGCTGCCTCGACCTCCCGAATGATCCGCCTCATCATCTCGAGCATCAAGGAATCGCCGGAAGCGCCAGGAGCTTCCCCCGCCTGCTCCCCGAGATCTCTATCGAGCCGGTAGAACCGCTCGTGGAGGAGCTCGTCGTTCGGTCCGTATTCCTGGATCAGCTTTCCCACCCCGGCGTACAGCGCTCGCAGTGCAGGCGAACCATTCGCGGCATAGACGGTTCGGCCGAGATCCGGATCGAGGAGGCTACGCCCTCGCCATCCCGCCACATCCCACTCGGCCCCGAGAAGATCCCTTATGGTGGGGGCAACATCCACGAGACCAACCATCCTCTCCTCGCAGCTTCCGGGCTCCGGCCCCGCCCCCGCGGGAAACTTCACGATCAAAGGTACGTGCAGGAGCTCGTTGTAGAGCGTGTGGCCATGCTCCCACCCGTCGTGCTCCCCGAATTCCTCGCCGTGATCCGAGGTGAAGACGACGAGCGCACCCTCAAAGAGCCCGGTTTCCTCCAGGTGTCGGACAAGCCGGCCGAAGTGCCGGTCGAAATAGGCGACCTCGGCATCGTACTGCGCGACAAGCGCGTCCGCCTCGGCCTTCGACAAAGGAGTCCCGTCCATCGGCGGCGCGTCCCTTGGGGTGGGAATCAGTCTTCCCTCTCCCCGCGCGAACCGGCGCCACCGGTCCCCCTCGCCCGGGGGGCGGTAGGGCGCGTGCGGATCGGCATAGTGCAGATACATGAACAGCGGTCGTCCCTTCTCCCGATTCGCCTCGATCCACTCGATCGCCCTCTTCGTCAACTGCTCGGCGTTGTACCGCGGATATGTGGTCGAGCGCTTCGAGAGCCCGAGCCGGACTTTGGGGATGGTGAGCCCCGCCCATTTCAGTCTGGTGTTCCCGATGTCCATGAGGTCGAAGCCTTTGTCGAAGCCGAAGACCGGGCTCACCTGTACGCTCGAGATGATTCCCGCTGTCGCGTATCCCTCGACCTTGAGGTACTGTGGAAGGATCGGCACCTCGGACGGAAGCGCATCCCAGAGCTTGCGGGTGCCGACCTCGGGTGGGTAAAGCCCGGAGAGGAGGCTGGCGCACGAGGGCCGGGTCCAGGGGGCCTGCGAGAAACTTCGTTCATAAAGAACCGACTCGCGGGCGAAAGCGTCTACCTCGGGGCTCGTCGGGAGATCATAGCCGTAGACGGAGAGATGGTCCGGCCGGAGCGTGTCGACGAGGACAAGGAAGATGTTCGGGCGATTGCGGGCGGATGGGCGCTCGGCGAGAGGATGCGCGCCGGACGATGGATCGAGATAAGGAACGATCCGCAGCAGACCGAGGATCGCGAGAAGAAGCGCTGCGGCGAGGAGACTCCTTCGAACCGAGCGCCCGAAGGAAGCGACGGAGATGAACGTCCGAACCACCGCGCCGACGACAAAGAACACCGCGCCCCAGAAGCCCGTCTGCTTGATGAGCGAAAGCGGATCCGCGAAGACCGGCTCCCAGAAGCCGATCGGGGTCGTGAGAAGCCAGAAACCGGGGAAGACACCGAGGAGGGCCCCGTATGCGCCGGCCGCGTTCGGGGCGAGCCGGTGTGAGAGCCGAAACGCCGTGCAGGCGGCGAGGAAGACCGGAAGGAGGGCCAGCCCCGGGAGGAAGGCGATCCCAGCGTTTGCCGATGCCGTATCGAAGAGATAGCGGGCCGGATGATTCGTCTGTATCAGCAGAATCACAGTTCGGATGAGCCCGGCAATGAGAGCGAGCGGGATCGTCACGCAGAGATAGACGATAGCCGCTCTTCGCAGCCAGCCGGATCTCGCCTCGCTCATCGCTCCTCCCTCACGATCTCCTCGATCCCTGTCTCGCCGCTCCGGGGATCATCCAGGAGCCCTCGGTTCGCCCTCTTCGCGCGGGGAACATCACGCCCGCAATCGTAGAAACTCATCCAGGATTCCCCGGTGGTCGAATGCCATCTTCTCCGGAAGTTCCTCCCATCGAAAGAAGCGGACGGACCGCGCGTCGTCCGCTCCGCGTGCGTCCCCCGTTCCGACCGCGGCGAAGACCACCGTGATCGTGTGGAAGCGCGGATCGCGGTCCGGATCCCCGTAGGCGCGGAACTGCTCCTCGACCCGGATCCGAAGCGATGTCTCCTCCTCCCCCTCCCTTCGCGCGGCCTCCTCGAGGCTCTCCCCCCACTCGACGAAGCCTCCCGGCAGCGCCCATCCGTGAGGGGGGTTCTTCCGCTCCACCAGAAAGACGCCCGAGCGACCGGCGTCCATGAGGATCAAGTCGACCGTCGGAAACGGGTTCCGCCGCCTCTCGACCTCAGCCCCGCAGCGCGGGCATCGGACGCTCCTCCGGTCCACGCGACACCTCCCCGAGGGGTTGGGGGCCCCCCCCTTGATCTCCCCCGCCCCGATCGTTCGCTCCAGGGTTCCTTTCGCGCTCAGAGGCGGTCTCTTGGGCACGGACCGGTCTCTTGGCACGAGGGGATGTGCGGAAGCGGCCAAATCTTGAGCGCCCCCGTCAAACGATTGAGCGGACGTGCCTCCCTCCAACGAAAAGGGGGCGCCGGCAATCGGCGCCCCCCGAAGCAACGAAATCGGTCATTAGTTCAGCCGGTGGATTTCCACGCGGCGGTTCTCGAGGCGACCCGCCTCGGTGTTGTTGGTGGTGAGCGGGGTGCTCTCGCCCTTCCCCGTCGCCTTCATCCGAGCCGCGTTGATGCCGTGGTCGATGAGGTACTGCATCACCGCGCCGGCGCGCTTCTCGGAAAGCTGCTGGTTGTAGGAGGCCGACCCGACGTTATCCGTATGTCCCTGGATCTCGATCATGATGTCCGGGTTCGCCTTCATCGAGCGGACCAGCTCGTCGAGGATCTGCTCGCAGCCGGGGAGAAGGACCGCCTTGTTGAACTCGAAGTTGCAGTTCTTGAGGGTCTCCCGCGGAGCGATATCCGGGCACCCGTCCTCGTCCTGGAACTGGTTGAAGGTCTCGGCGCTGTTCGGGCATTTGTCCTTGTGGTCCGGAATGCCGTCCTGGTCGTTGTCCGGGTCCGGGCAGCCGTCCTTGTCCTCGAAGCCGTCGAAGTCCTCCGGCTGGTCCGGGCACTTGTCCTCGCTGTCCGGGATCCCGTCGCCGTCCCGGTCGGGCTCCTTCGGGCAGCCGTGGTTCTCGGCCAATCCGGGCTCATCCGGGCAGAGGTCGAGCTCATCCGGAATCCCGTCCCCGTCGTTATCCAGATCGGGGCAGCCGTCGTCGTCCTGGAAGCCGTCGAAGTCTTCCGGATCGTTCGGGCACTTGTCCAGATAGTCGGGGATGCCGTCGCCGTCCCGGTCTCTCTCGCTCTCGCCGAACGCGAGGTTCAGAGAGATGCGGTGGTTGTTGCCGAACGACTCCTCCATCTCGTCCACGAACGCATAGTCGAGGCCGATCCCGTAGAAGCGCGGAACCTTGAGACCCAAACCGACCGAATAGCCGTTGTCCTGGTGGTCGCGCCCGATGTCCATCACGCCCGCGCGAACCGCGAGGAGATAGCCCGGATAGTACTCGAACCATGCCTCGCCGCCCACGTGCCACACGGTCTGATCATCCTCGAGATGCTCGAGGTCCGCCGCGAGGAGAAGGTCGCCGATCGGGTTTACCGCGAAGCCGGCGCGCACGTTGTACGGAACCTCGTCGTCCCCGATCTCCGAAGCGAGATCCTGAAGGGCGATGCCGAAGTTGACGCGGCGCCCCGCCTCGAAGAACGCGCCGAGGTCGACGCCGCCGCCGGACTCCGACTCGCCGTCGATCTTCTGGTCGAAGATCTTCCCGGTGATTCCCAAGCCGAAGGGACCGTACTGACGCGCGAGCGTGAGGAGGATGAGGTTGTCCGAGATGTCGAACTCGCCCTGGGAGGGTCCGACGACTGAGCGCCTCTCGAACCCGTCCATGCCGGCATTCGTCCAACCGATACCGACGGACGCGAGCGAGAAGCTGTGCGCGTAGCCGAAGAAGTTGTGCGCGCGGTCGAACTCGTA
>VGIW01000080.1 GCA_016867715.1 Candidatus Eisenbacteria bacterium
TGTTCCCTCTCTCACCGCGTCGATCGCGGGAGTTCCCGGCCGCGGGAACTCCCGCGACTCTCCAAGAACACGCCGCCCACCCATGCTTTCTAACTACTATTCGATTGTTCCACCATAACAGATATCCCTGCAAGAAGAAACAGTATATCCCGGGCTACGAGCCGAGAGCAGGGGCTCGCAACCCTAGGCGCGACAACGAAATGCGAGATGGGAAGCGCGGCGGGCTCTTCAGGATAGGCTGCGAGCCCCGCCCGCGTAGCTGGATAAACGTGGGCGAGAAGTCCGAGGATCGGATCTCCCTTGGCTCGCCGCTGGAACGTGCGGCCTCCCGTCCGCTTCATTCCCGTTCCATCCGGTCGAGCGGGCTTCGAACGCCTCGCCCTCCCCGGTTGAGCACGTGGGTGTAGATCATCGTCGTCGCGACATCGCTGTGCCCCAGGAGTTCCTGAATCGTCCGGATGTCATACCCGTCTTCCAGGAGGTGCGTCGCGAACGAATGGCGGAGCGTGTGGCAAGAAGCCCGCTTCGGGATTCCCGATCGGAGCACCGCCTCGCGCACGGCCCGCTGGAGCACCGACTCGTGCAGGTGATGCCTCCTTCTCCGTCCCGTCCTTCCGTCGGTGTAGAAGCGAGCGGCTGGGAACACCCACTGCCACGCCCATTCCCAGGGGGCTCTCGGATACTTGCGCTCCAAAGCATCCGGCAGTTCCACGCTTCCAAGGCCTTTTCGAAGATCGGCCTCATGCTGCTGCTTGACCTTTTCCAGATGAGACCGGAGCGGCTGTATGACCGCCGCCGGGAGCATCGTGATCCGGTCCTTGCGGCCCTTTCCGTCCCGCACGGTGATCTCCCGCCGAGCGAAGTCGATGTCCTTGACCCGCAGGCGCGCACACTCGAGGAGCCGAAGTCCCGCGCCGTAGAGAAGCGAGGCCATGATCCACTCGATTCCTCGGAGCTGTCGAAGAATCGCGGCCGCCTCGCCCCGCGTCAAGACCACCGGAAGCCGCGCGGGTCGCTTGGCGCGAAGAACGCCGTCGATCCATTCCAACTCGATGCCGAGGACGTGCCGATAGAGAAAGAGGAGCGCGCCGAGCGCTTGATTCTGAGTCGACGCGCTCACCTTCTTCCGCGCCGCGAGATCGGAGAGAAACGCGGCGACTTCGGTCGCCCCCATCTCCTTCGGATGCCTCATGCCGTGGAAGCGGATGAAGCGCACGATCCAGCCGGCGTACGCCTTCTCGGTTCTCCGGCTGTA
Source organism: Candidatus Eisenbacteria bacterium (assembly GCA_016867715.1). Taxonomy (NCBI): domain Bacteria; phylum Candidatus Eiseniibacteriota; species Candidatus Eiseniibacteriota bacterium. Next base: position 1,256 of record VGIW01000080.1, read on the forward strand.
ATGGCGGGCGCGAATCGCCTCGCGTACCTGATCGAGCAGTCGGGGCGCAGAGTAAGGCGGAGGGGTTGATTCGGAAACCACAAGGGCTGAGCCGATCGCTCGCCGCGTGGTCTGCGGAGCGGAGCGACACTCCCGTGCCGGGGCGTACCGCATGGATCGTTCTCCCATGCGGCGTAGGCGAGCCCATTCTCGCATGGGATCCGGACGGAGACAAGCCCGGTCTTCCGGCGGCGCAGAGGATCGCGCCGCTCGTTTCCCGCGCGCGGCAGGCCCTCTCTCCCCTCACCCCCAGTAATCGATCCGGCATCCGCAGCCGTCCCAAATCCGTTCGTGAGCATCGAGGCGGGCGCGGAGAAAGCGATAAGCCTCCTCGCGCGAGGTGAAGCGCCGGACCAGTATCTCCTTTCGATCGGAAGTTTCCTGGAAGAGGATCGCGTCGCCGGTTCGAAGAACACGGATCGGATCGATTCCCGGGGGGCGCTCTTCCTTCAGGATCTCGGAACCCGAGAGAAGCGCGCGAAGCGTCTCGTCTTCGACCCGGACGACCGGCTTCGCTTCCAGCTCTCGGAGCAGATCGTGCATTTCCATACGATCGATCCCTAAATCGCCAGCTCGCCCGCGTCGTCTCACCGGAGCATGAGCAGCCCGACCCCGAGGATCGCGATGAACGCTCCGGCGATCTCCTTCGCCGACGGGCGGTCGTCTTGGAACCACGCGCCGAGGGGAAGAAGCCAAATCGGGGTCGTGCTGAGAAGCGTGAGCGCGATCCCGGTCGGGGCGCGGTCGATCGAAACGACCATGAGATAGACGCCGATGAAGGGTCCCATCACGCTCGCCGCGAGCATGCGGGCCATCATCCGGCCGCGCACGAGAAGCCCGGTCCACCGCCGAAGCCTCCCGGTCATTCCGCCGATGAGAAGGAGCCCCGCCGCGCCGGCCGCCATGCGGATTCCGGTCGCTGAGAGGGTGTCGACGCGCTGGAGCGAGGACTTGATGATGAGCGCGCCCGTCGCCTGCCCGAGCGCCGCTCCGATCGCGTAAAGCACTCCGAAAAGAACGACATGCCGCGCGACGAGCGAGCGCGCGGGCGGTTCGAGCCCGTTCGTCGCCGGCGTAAGGCCGTCCGGCGCCGCGCGCCGCTTCTCGCCGATGACGAGCGCGACCCCGCCGAGCGCGACCGCCATCCCTGCGAGCGCGAGCGCCCCGAGACGCTCGCCGAGAAAGAGATATCCCCCGAGCGCCCCGATCGCCGGATTCAACGAGAAGACGAGCATCGCGCGCCTCGTCCCGAGCGTCACGAACGCGCGGAAGAGGAACGAGTCGCCGATCGAGAGCCCGATGAAACCGCTGAGGGCGAGGAGCGCCGCATCTTCGCTCGAGATCCCGCGCCCGATCGCGCACCCGTCGCGGAGGAGAAGGGCGGCGGCGAAGAGGAGCGTCCCCATCAGCGTCTTGAATCCGTTCACCGCGACCGGCGACGCGGCGCGCCCAGCGCTCGTGAACACAATCGACGTGGTCGCCCAGATGACGGCGGCGCCGAGGGCTGCGATCTCGCCGATCGGGAGGGAGGAAGAGCTCATGGACCGACCGCGAAGAGGATGCGCTCGCTCATGGTACGATGACCGGGATCACCCTCGATTCCGCACCGCCCTCTGCGGAATCAGAATGCGGAGCGCCGCCGTTCGGGAGGTCGCGCAGTCGAGGGCGATGCTCACGTCGTGCCTCCCCTTCGGAATTTCGAACTCGATCGTCCGAGCCAGGCCCGGCGTGATCTCGGGGAGCTCCGGATAGACCGATGTGTGGCTCGGCTTCGTCTTCAAGGGGACGCTCGTCAGGAGCTTCCCGTCGACGAAGACCTGGATCCGGTACATCTGCGAGGAAGCGCGCTCCATCCCGAAATCGAGCCGCGTCATCGCCTGCACCCTGAGCGGCCCGTAGATGCGGAAGCCGATCGGCTTGTCCGCGCTGAACCGATAATAGACCGTCTCCGCTTCTTTCGCGTGCAGGCGCACCGCGCGCTCGTACGACGCCGGAGCGAACGAGACCCACGCGGCCTGCTTTTTCGTTCCGTAACCCTTGAACAGGCGGACGGCGACCGTTTGTCCCTCTTCCGGCGGGAAGACGCGCACGCGATGCGACCCGGAGGGGATCAGCACGATCGATTTCTCGAACGAACCGACCGGGAGGCCGTCCGCCGTACGGGCCGGGTGATCCGGCGCGGCGACCTCCCCCACTGTGCGGAGCTCAACGCCGTCGATCTCGATCCGAACGCGGTACTCCTTCGGCTCGGCCGCCTCGGATTCCGCATAAAGGTACCGCGTGCAGAGGCGCACGGGCGCCGGGCCTTGAACACGGAACTCGAGCGGCGTCTCGCGCGTGGCGACGTGGTACGTGCTTCGTTTCCCGCCGATCGAAATCCTGATGGACGCCGCGCCCGGCTCCGGGAGAATCCGAGTCGACGCGGCCGCGGCAGGCGCGGCGATCGCCGCCGCGAGCACGCAGACGAAAAGCCGGTTGAGAGACGACAGGGGGATCCTCATCAGCTGCTCCTTTGGAGAGGCGCCTCCACGCTCGCCGGAGTTCTGAGGGCGCTCTCCTCGCGCGCCATGAGCGCCGCGCGGTGGCGGGAGCGCAGGACCCCGAAGCAAAGCAGGAGAAACGTCAGAAACGCCGGGACCACGATTCGGAGATCGTACACCTGTTGGTGAAAGATCTGCCCCTCTCCGATCGCGGGGATTTCCTCCGGCGCGATCGGGAAACCGTGGATCTCGGCGATCGATTCGATCTGCAAGACGTGAATGATCGGGACCCCTCGGGCGGCGTAGTGATGAAGCACGCCCCGCTGGGTCCAATTGTAAGTCCTGAGTCTCCGGTTGACGCCCGGCGGAATCAGCGTCCCCCCGAGGCTCGTGCCGATGCTCGCCGAGCTCCCGCCGAGGTTGACGTACGCCTTGACCCCGAGCGGCTCCGCTTCCCGATCGAAGATCGCGGTCCGGAGGCGGATCGACTCGTCGAGCGTCGGCTCGTGGATGAAGAGAACGCCGTTTCGCTTGATCCCTTCGCGGAGAAGCTCCCTGCCTCGCGGGGAGAGGCCGCGGCCCCGGTCGTTGCTCCCGCCCATCGACGCGGCGACGCTTCGTGTGTGAAGAAGTCCGCGCTCATTGAGGAGCTTCTCCATGTCGAGCCAGGTGAAACGCGGGTCGTTCGCGCCCCACATGCTCGCGCCGACCGAAGTGATCGGGATCGCGCGGAGACGAAGCTCCTCGGCCGCGGCGAGCACGGCGATGTTGAGCGCGGGAAACGACCCGGTCATCGCGATCGCGACCGGGTCGCCGGGGCGGAGCCGGAGCTCGTGGAAGTAGTCGATGAAGAGCGCGGCGAAGTTCGGGTTGACCGACGTCAGCTTCGACTCGAGGACGCCGCGGTCGGTGGTCGTGAGGGTGAACTCCTGCCCGATGAGGCCGCTCCCCTCGGGATCGTTCTCGACGTCGGCGGAGGAGGGGCTTCCCATGCGGTACTGGCGGATCGCCTCGAAGCAGCGCACGGTGCGCGTCGCCGCCGCCATCTTCTCCTGGATGTGGGGTTGCGGCGCGAGGCGACGGGTCGACTCGGCGAGCCATTGGAAGCCGATGCCGATCACGGCGAGCGCGACGAGCAGAACATCCGCGCGGAGCGTCCACGGAATCGCCCTAGAGAAGAGGCGTTTCAAGAAGGGCACCTCCGTGGATGATGATGAGGGCGAACCGGACCAAAGTCGCCGCGACGAGCATCGAGGAGAGCGTCCGTACGATCCCCTGCCGCGTCATCCAATACGCGAGAAGACCGGGGATGATGAAGCCGATCGCGGTGAGCGCCCCCTGTTCATCGAGCGCGCCGATCCGAGGCATACGCGAGGTAAGCGCGCCGAACACGAACCCGAGAAGGACCGCGAGCACGAGGCTTCTCCTTCCGTAGATGAGAAGGAAACGGCCCGCGACGCGCATGCAGAGGTACGTGACGGTCGCGGCGAGCACCGTTCCGAGAAGGCGGAGGGGCGAATCGAGAAAGAGCGCGATGTAGCCGGGGACCACGAAGCCGCCGGCGGCGAAGCCGACCGCCTCGACGAAGAAGAGGCTCGCGACGAGCCCGAGACCGATCGCTTCGGCGATCAACATGCTTCCCGTCTCCTTTGATAGACGTATTGAAGGATCTCGTGGCCGATCCCGCCGATGTTGCCGATCGCGCCGACCCGGAGAGTCCCTTCGCCGATCGCGGCGAGACGGTCGAAGACCTCGCCGGGCGACATCTTCCCGAGCGCGTGCAGGCGCTCCGCGGGGACGCGCCTGGCATAGCGCCGGAGGACGCGGTCGCTCGTATCGCCAACAATCGCGTAGTGGTCGGCGCGGATGAGCTGCTCCACCGCCTCCGCGAACTGGACCGACCGATCGACGCGGTCGGCGCGGAGGTTGAGAAGCGCGACCGTCGGCCCGTCCCCGCTCCGATCGAGCCCGAGGCGCTTCCAGACCGAAGCGGTCGACTCGAGATCGTTCGCGGCGAAGATGTTGTGGAACTCGATCGTGCGTCCCGCGTGCTCGATCGTCCAGCTTGTGCAAGCGCCGGGATCCGGGATCACGCGGTACATGCCGCGGAGCGCGGCTTCGTCGGGAATGCCAAGCTTCCTCGTGACCGCGAGGCAGGTCGCTACGTTCTCCTCGTGCTCGAGATACGCGAACCCGCTCATCGCGCCTTCCGGAAGGCTCCTCGGATCGGCGATCTCGAGGTGCGTCCCGCGGGCGTCGGCCTGTTCCTGCAGAACATCGACGTGGTGCGTGGGCGGAACGACGGCGAACCCCTTGCGCGGAAGCGTGGCGGAGAGAGCATACGCCACATCCGCGACCGTCGGCCCCATCACGTCGAGATGGTCGGCGCGCACGTTCGTGATCACGCCGATCGTGGAGCGCACGATGCCGTCCTCCGCGATCACTTGGATGTCCGGGCGGACCGCCATGCACTCGATCACGATCGCTTCCGCTTTCTCGCGGCGCGCACGGTCGAGGACCCCGACCTGCTCGCAGATGTTGGGAGAGCCGAGCCGGATGAGCGGTTCCTCGCTCCCGTCCGGAAGGATGTAGCGCGCCCTGCTCCCCGTCGTCTTCGCCGCCGTCCGCATCCCCGACTCGCGGAGAGCGGCCGCGAGGAGGCGCGTGACCGACGACTTCCCGCGGCTCCCGTTCACGTGAATACGAATCGGGATCGCGCGAAGGGCGCGATGGAGCCGAACCGCCTCGATCCCCCAGTAGACGAGAACGATCGCGATGAGGAGGAGGAGGACCCACATGGCGCTTTCCGTCGAGCCGCCCAATGCCTCGTTCCAAGGTCCTCCGCGTGTCGCTTCCGCCGAAACGGAGGGTGCGGGGGATCGGGCGTCTATTCCTTTCGTCGTACCTCGAACGTCTTCTCTGCGATGAGCTCGCGGAAGAGGTAGACACGGAGAGTGTAGAGTCCCGGCTCGCGTTTGTCAGGCGGAATCGAAATCGAGCCCTCCAGGGGTTCCGTCGGGTCGCCGGGATGCTGGTCGATCCGCTTCGTGTAGATCGACTTCCCCTTCGGGTCGAGCCATACGAGGTGGAAGAGGAGGGGAGCCTCGCCGAGCGCGCGGCCGTTCTCGATCTCCACAAGCGCGCGCACCTTCTCGTCCTCGCCCATCGTGAAGAGGCGGCCTTCCCCGAGGAGCTTCCCGCTCTTGGTCGATCGTTTCTCGTAGAGCGTGATGCGCGCCCCGACCCCGCCCGCCTTCCGCGACGGATACACCAATGTGGAATCCTCCCGCACCGTCGGCGTCTCCTCTCGAGAAGCGCAGGAGAAGACGAGAGCCGCCGCGACGAGGGCGAGGATTCCGATCGCCGTCCTTCCCCTTCGCATAGTCGAGTTCCTTCTCTCCATCAGATCAGCCCGATGAGGTAGTTCTTGCTCCGCCTCTTCACGCCGCCGAACCAGGCGGCGAGGGGGAGCATCACGACGAGCATCAGCGCGAATCCGACGAGCGAGGCGGCCACTCCCCCTTCGCGGTAGTAGATCCCGATGCGCTTCGAAAAGATCCCGAGGATCCCGATGTGCACGCAGTAGAAGAAGAGGGGAACACGCCCGACGATCCCGAGAACGGCGGGAAGCTTCGGCGCCCATCTCCCGATCGCCGTGATCGCCGCCACGCCGATCGACACCGACCCGAAGAACCACAAATTGTGGTAGAGGCTCGGCGGGTACTTCTGATCGATGAAGAAGGAGTACGCGCCGAGTGAGGTGAACGGGAAGAGGTTCCCGTAGCCCCGCCCGAGGCGGACGAAGGTCGCCAGGAGAATCGCCGCGATCCCGATGCCGAGCCCCATGAGCACGCGGCGGTCCGCCGTCTTCCAGCCGCAGATCCATCCCTCGGCCATCACCGAGCCCATCGCGGCGAGACCGAGCCACGGAAGGACCGGGTACTTGTTGAACTCGCCGGAATCGACGAAGGTTTGCATGAGAATCGTTTGGATATTCATGATCGACGGATCGTACGAGATCCGAAGGAGGAGCGGATGAACGGCGAAGAGCCCGAGCCCGATCCCGAGGCGGAACGGCCAGGGGCGATCCACGAAGAGCGTGAGAAAGACCATCGCGAGCCCGATGCACGCGATGATGCCGAGATGCCCCGGCTTGAACTCCGCGAAGCCCCCCCACGAGGAGTTCACCCACGTCATCTGTACGAGAACGAGGAAGAGGCCGCGCTGGATGAGGTGCCAGCGCGCGCTCCAGTCGGCGTCTCCCGCTCCGCGGCGCTTCGTGTACGAGTACCAGACCATCGCGCCGTTCATCATGAGGAAGCCCGGCGCGCAGATGTACCCGAGATAGCGGAGCGCGAATTGCGGCCAGTTGTCGAAGACCGGGTCGATCGGGTCGAGGTATCTCCAGACCGCGTTGAAGTAGTACGAGCTGTGCCCGAGGAGCATGAGGACGCCGACGAGCCCGCGGAACTGATCGATGAAGTGAAATCGCTCGCTCCGACTCAAGGTTCAGTCCTCGACCAGGGTGCGGACCACGCGGAACCCGACGACGTCGTCCCGCGAGTTCGGCCAGTACGGGGCGCGCGCCGCGGAACGGCACTCGCGCGCGAAATAGTACCAAGACCCGCCTCGCACGACCTTTTGCGAGCCGGTTTCCGGTCCCTTCGGATCGATGGCGATGCTTGTCCCGAGATTGGTTTGGTACCAGTCCCAGCACCACTCCCAGACGTTTCCGTGCATGTCGTAGAGGCCCCATGCGTTCGGCTGCTTGCCGCGAACGGCGTGGGGTGCGCGCGCGGAGTTCCCGCAGTACCAGCCGATCGGGTCGAGAACCGGATCGAGACCGCACCCCTCGTTCGTGAGATCGCCGCCGAAGAACGCCGTGTTCGTCCCCGCGCGGCATGCGCGTTCCCACTCTGCCTCCGTCGGGAGCCGGTAGCCGTCCGCGCTTTCGTTCCAGACGACGCTCGCCCCTTGGATCGAATAGCACTCGGCGAAGCCCTCGGCTCGCGAGCGCGTGTTGCAATAGAGAACCGCGTCGTACCAGCTCACGTTCTCGACCGGGAAACCGCCGCCGCGGAAGCGGGAGGGGTTCGTCCCCGTCACGGTCTCGTACTCCGCCTGTGTCACCTCGTGATCGGAGAACCAGACCTCGCGCGTGAGGGCGACCTCGTGAAGCACCTCGTCCATGTCCCGGCCGCGCTCGTTCGCGGGGCTCCCCATCGTGAACACGTACCCGACCCCGGGACCCGCGATCACGTTCGTCACGACCGGCGGATGGCGGCCGTCGCTGAACCGATAGAAGTGTTCGTGCTGTCCCCAGTCGTCCAGGACCCTCGCGAATCGGTACAAAGCGCCGTCGCGAATGCTCCCGCTCACGTAGTCGAGAGTGTCCGAGGTCCCGTCGAGGACGATCGTCGCCTCCACGGGCGGATCGCCGTCCCAGTCCGTGTAGATCACTTCGAAGATGAAGTTCGTGCCGGGCGCGCCGACGCCGGGCGTCACCTTCCACTCGGTCACCGCGCAAGGAACATTGGTGAAGGTCGTCGCTTTCTCCGCGAGGTTCGAGATCGGGGACCAGTTCCCCGCCTCGTCGGACGTTCGGAGTGCAAAACGGTATTCAGTGCCGAGCGCGAGGCCGTCCACCCAGAACCGCTCCTTCGTCCCGTGCTTTGAGGGGTAGGGTTCACCCGCGCACGCAGCGGCCGAATCCCAATCCTCCGCAGAGGCGATCGGTCCGGTGCGAAAGCGGATGTCGTACTCCGATGCGTTTCCGGAGAGGCCGTCGTCTCCCGGAGCGGTCCATTCGAGCCGGATCGCGTTCGAGGAAGCGGCGGCGGCGTCGAGCGTCCAGACTTTCGACGGCGGCATGACATCGTCGAACTCGTCGAGTCCTCCGAGGACGAGAAGCCCCTCGTCGCGGTCGCTCACGACCACGAGGCCGTTCTCTGCGACCGAGAGTCCGTTCGCGAAGGGCGTGACGACGGTTCCGAGATACTCGGGCGAGGAGGGGATCGACACGTCGACGACATGAACGCCGCCGTCCTGCGCGGCGAGGAACGCGAGGCCGTCCCGGACGACGATCGATTGGCTCCGTCCGCCGAGAGCGAGCGTCGCGGCGAGGATAGGGACCGGGATTCTCTCTCCCGAGGCGTTCGTCCCGTCGACGAGTTCCATCACGACGAGCCCCCCGTGGTAGTCGGCGAGGAAGGCGTAGTTCCCCTCGACCGCCACCCCGCGGGCGTATCCGTCCGTGTCGCACGAGGAGACGACCTGGACCGAGCCGAGGAAGCGCGTGCGGACATCGAGGATCGCGAGCCCCATCTCATCGTCGGCCACGTAAGCGAAGCCGTCCCTGACGGAGACCGCGCGCGCGAAGCCCCGCGTGTCTGCGAAGACGCCGTTGTACGCGAGAAGCCCCGGCGTCGCCGGGCTCGACTCGAAGATGCGCATCCCTTTCCAGCTTTCGGCGAGGTAGACCACGTACGGCTCGGACGGATCGTCCGGAAGCTCGACGAACATCCCGTTTCCGTCGACCGCGGTGGTTCCCTGGTTGAAGGAGAAGGCATTCGAGGGATCGGACACATCGTAGGTCGTGATCCCCTCGGTCCCCTCGACGACGAAGGCGATGTCCACCACGCTCCCGCCGAACGCGGTGCTCGCCGCCTTCACCGTCTCCGCGAACTTCACGGTGTCGATCGTCTTGAGAAAGACCGGCTGCCGGGGATCCGAGAGGTCGACGATGTGAAGGCCCGCTTGCCCGCCGGCCACGAACGCCGTCTCGCCGAGAACCGAGACGTCCTGCGCCTCGCTCGGGAGCTTGAGCCTCCCGATCACTTGGATCGGTGCGGTCGGAGGCCTGTAGAGCTTCTGCTCGCCGCAGCCGGCGAGGAGAAGGAGGGCCGCCGCCGGCGCTCCCCACCTTTTCCACCCCGGCTTCCGTCCACCCTGATTCTTCATGAGCGAAGTTCCTCCTAGAACGGTATCTCGATGCCGAACCAAGTTCGGTTGTCGGTGTAGTCCTTCTCCTCTCCGATATCCATGCCGACCGCGACCTCGACTGCGGTGGAGGAGCGCTTCGTGTAGCGATAACCTCCCTCGAGGGAGGCGGCTCCCACGACCGGGACGGTTCGGAACGTGATCTCGGCCCGGCGGACCTCGTCTTTGCGTCCGACGTGGAGCGGATCCAGATCCGCCCGTTTTCGACTTGTGAAGTAGAAAGCCTGGTACTCGCCTCCGACCGTGAGATCGTTCACGCGGAGGAATCCCTTGCGCGAGCCGAGAGAGAAGTCGAGCCCGTAGGTGTCTCTCACGAAGGAGGGATCGCCGTTGTCCGATGCCTCGATGGTCTCGCCCGCGGAATCGGCTCCCCGCCCCTTCGCGTCGGTGTAGTCGTACGAGCCCGTGATCTTGAGGGGGCCGATCGCGCGCCAGGTGAGAGAACCTCCGGTGCGCCACTCCCACGTATCGTTCTCCATGAAGGCTTGGTTGAAATACCGCCAGGAGCGCTTCACGTCGAGTTTCCCCTCGAGGACGGAGGCGAGGCGGCGCCAATAGCTCAGCGTGACCGAAGTCGACGTATAGGAGAAATCAGTGTACGCGAGCGGTGCGGCTTTGGACGTGAACGGCGGCCGGTCGCGGAAGTTTCGAATATAAGACATCGGCGCATGATAGAACGTGAGCTGGAAGTTGTCCTTCCCGAATCCCGGGTGCTTCAGGCGGAGCTGATACGACTCGTTGCTCTTGAAGGCGTTCTCGACGTAGCGCCAGCTCGTGAGGCGAAGCTGTGCCTCGAGATCCCGGCCGGTGAGCGCCTTGGAACGTGCGGTGAGGTCGAGTCTCGGCCGGATAATCCAATCCCCCGCCTGCGTGATCGAGTACTTGCCGTAGCTCGGCTGGGTGGAGAAGACCAAGAGGTCCACGTCCGAGTAGTGGATGATGTTGTCGTCGTACTCGAATCGGAGAGCGAAGAGCCCCGAGACGCGGAGATCGTGTCCCTCTTTCGTCTCTTTGGCGCTCTTACCCGGCGCGGCTTTCTTCGGCTGTGCCGCGGCCGGATCCTCCTCGTCCCCCATGCGTCCCGCGGTCGCGAGCGAAACCGCCGGCGGGCCGCTCGTCACGGCATCGAACGAGTCCGCTTCGGCCTTCGCGGCGAGCGCGAAAAGGAAAGCGTAGGAGAGAAGACCTCCACGGCCGACGAACATTCGAAGAGGGCGCGATCCGCTCACCCGCATTCCCTAACGAAGTAGAAGTAGTTTCACGGCGCGCCGCTCGCGTTCCGTTTCCAGCCGGGCGAAGTAGACCCCGCTCGGCGCCTCGCGTCCGAGATCGTCCCTCCCGTCCCAGACGGCCGTTCCGCTCCCGCCGTTTGTCTCGCCGTCGATCAGGGTCCTCACGACCCGGCCGGAGATCGTATAGATGCGAAGCTTGATGTTCTCCTTGGAGGGAAGCATGTACCTCACGATCGAGGAGCCGCGCGAGGGGTTCGGCCCGAGCGACAAGAGCGCGAGTGCCGCCGGCGCGCCCCTTCCCGAGTAGGCGAACGGACCGAGAAGCGTTTCATTCCCCACCGGATCGAGCGATCCGATCCAGTAGACGGCGGAGGAATCGGGGTGCGCCTCCCGGTCGAGGAACGCGCGGGCGGCGGCGGGGAGCACTCCCCCGGGCAGCGCCGCGCGCTCGCCTTCCGTGTCCGTCCGATAGACGACGGTGGATCCTCTCGGGCGATCGTCGCAAGGCTCCCACCCAAGCCGCACGCCGTTCTCATCCCGCTCCGCGCGGAATTTCTCCAGCCGGAACGGTCGATAGCGGGGCGGCCTCGTCGTGAACTCGATCGCGAGGCCCGCGGAGAGCGGGGCCGCGGAAGCCGGATAGAGGTTCGTGTAGCAGTACTCGAGGCCGATCGCCTCGCTCCGGTCCTCGATGCCGACGCTCGCGTACATCCGATCGAAATCGTTGTTCACGATCTGTTTGTATTGGAATCGGATCGGGCCGTCCCCCGTCGGCGTTGGGTGGCGGACCGGGTCGTAGAGGATCATCTGGAAGGTCTGCAGCTCGTCATAGTCGGTCCGGTTCTCGTGATGCGGGCGGAGGTTTCCGAGGCGGCTCCACTCGACGACGAAGCGTTGGTTCGCCGTGTCGGAGAAGACGTACACGCCGTCCCCGACGCGCGCGCCTTCGTACTTCTTGTCCGGATCGAGGTTGTCCCAGAACGGGGCGATCAGGGCGGCGGGGCCGTATCGGTTCGGCAGGCTCCAGTTGTAGAAATCGTAGGATGGGATCGTGTCGAACGCGGCCCACCCGTTGTCCGAGATGAGGATCCTCCGGTAGGTCTCCCCATAGTACGTGAACGGGAAGGGGAGCGTTTCGATCGCGAAGCCGTTGTCGCCGAGGTTCAGGTTCGTTCCGTTCCCTCCGTATTCCGAGGAACACTCGACCCACTCGTAGAGCGGCGCCGCTTCGGGGTAGTCGGTATCCGAGTTGTCGTAGGCGTAGTAGCCGTACGCGTCCGGGCCGAGCGGTGCGCGGTGGGTCGCCGTGCCGACGGCGATCGTGAAGCTCGTCGTCCGCACGATCCCTCCGGATGTCGTCGCGGCGAGGGTGAAGACCGCTCCCTGCCCGACGGCGGCGCTGTCCGTCGCATGAACCGTAAAGGGAATCGCGGCGGTTCCCGACGCGCCGATGCCGAGGGGGCCGAGGCTCGATGCGGAGTCGAGGACGATCGCGAGGTCCGCGGTCCCGCTCCGGAGCACGAGGCTCGTCGCGGGCGCCGCGGCCGATCCCCCATTCCGCACGGTCACGGAGAGGGCGAGCGTGTCTCCCGGATCGAGCACGCCGTCCTCGCCGAGGAGATGCGCCTGGTACCGGAAGTCGTGCGAGCGGACCTTGAGATCGAAAGCATTGTCCGTCTCGACGCCTCCCGACGAAGCCCGGACAAGGAACCGAAGAACGCGGCCGTCCTCGACATCTCCGTTCACGCGAACCACCCAGGGGGCGACGGCCGCCGCCGCGGCTCCGGGCGCGATGTCCGGAAAAGAGGCGGTCGCGGTCTCGACGATCGATCCGGTCGAGAGGGCGGTGAGCGATGCCTGCACTCCGGTCGCCGCGGAGGAGCCGAGGTTCCGAAGCGTCGCGCGGATCTCCAGCGTCTCCCCCGGATTCGGGTTCCCGTCTCCGTTCCCCGCGCTCGCGCCCGTCCCGTCGTCGCGGACCGCGATCGCGGCGAGACCGAGATGCGTCCGGTTGCCGACGACCGTCACGTTGTCCCTGAGGGGAAGGAGACCCTTGCCGGTCACGGTGATCACGACCGGTGCGGCGTCGTTCGAGAAGTCCGCGAGGAACCGCGCCTCGCCGGCCGCGTCGGTAAAGGCCGAGGCGAGCCGGTTTCCCGCCTGCGAGAGGCCGACCCTCGCTCCCGCGATCGGAACGGCTCCACCCGCGTCGGTCACACGGACGAAATAGGTGTTGCTCCCTTTGACGATCGTGTCCGGCCTCGCGATCGCGATCTCTCTCTGGGGCCCGAGACGGAGCTCCAGCGAGGGATCGCCGAGGAGGCTGTAGATATAGAAGTAGAACTCGACCGAGTTGTCGGCGAACGGATTTCCGTCGATCCCCAAACTGTCGTAATAGATCATGTCGGGGAATTCCCGATAGATCTCGAACTTCGATGCATTGAGGATATCGCCGAGCCTGTGGATGCCCTCGCCGCCGATCGCGTCGAACGCGCCCATCGCCGCGGCGTCGTTGTGTCTCGTGTGCGACCAGTGCTCGCTGTTCCCAAGGAACGCGACCGCTCCCTTCGGGACTTCCGGCGTCCCCGCGCGGATCCACGCCTCGCCGAAGCACTCCGCCACGGCGAAGTTCCCGTTCTCGCAGACGAAGCTGAAGACCGCGGGGAGCATCCATCCGTTGGAGAGAGAGGGGATGTGGTCCACGGTGAACTTCGGGGGCTCCCAGCCGCGCCACCCGTACGCCCACCCGCGGTAGCTGACCAGAGAGACCCCTCGGTCGATCGAGGCGCGGATGAACGGAGGCGCGGTCGCCCAATGGGGGGGAAAGAAAACCGTATCGACGGCTGCGAAACCGATTCCGTACAGGAGCTCGCGGCACCATCGAGACACGGGGACCGGCGTCGAGGAGCTGAAGTCCCCCGCGACGAGGAGCGCGCGCGAGAACCAGGACGGGTCGGCGCGGTAAGGGTCCTTCTCATAGCCGACGATCTTCGCGACGATCGTGTTCGCCTGCTGGATCGTTCGCGCGGAGAGGCGCCCCACGTAGAGATCCGGAAGAAAGTCGTCCCCGTCGAGTAGGGCGTAGGGATGATCGGACACGCTCTGGTGGTAATCCCAGCCCGGAACCTGATCGACATCGCCCACGAGAAGGAGGTAGAGGGGCGGAAGGTCCGAGTTCTCGTAGAGGTCTCTCACGTACGACAGAATCTGGCTGTTCCCGACGCCGGTCTCGGCGGTCGAGACGACGATTACCTCGAAGCCCATCTCGCGCTTCCATCGCGCGAGCGGCTCGACCGCGGGGAGAAGCTCGGGGGCGGAGACGATGAGGTAGCTTCCTTCTTCCTCGGACGGGGCGAGCAGGGTCTCCCCGCTGGCGAGGAGCTTGCCAAGCGAGGAGAGGGAGCCGCGTCCGAATCGCGCGGAGCTCGAGGAGTGCGTCTTCGCGGGATCGCGTCGATAGTTGATATCGAAAACGATCTCCGGAAGATCCTTCGCCGATCCTCCCGGCGCGGAGCGGACAACGATGGGGAGGAGAACGGTCCCGCGCGCGATCATCGGCTCGTCGAGGGAGATGCCGCCCGCCGCCGCGTCTTCATGCGCGATCACGGGTTCGGACGCGCCCGGCGGGAGGGGAAGAAAACGAAGGATCGGACGTTCGGCCTCGTCCGGGAGCGGGCGGATCTCCACCCGAGCGGATTCGGTCGTTCGG
>VGIW01000081.1 GCA_016867715.1 Candidatus Eisenbacteria bacterium
TGCTCTCGATGTCTGCGCGAGCTGTACGGATACATTCGCCTTGTGCGAGACCTTGATTCCTTCAGCCGTGCACGGTGGCGAAGCCGCGGCCGGCCCAAAGTCCTATGAACCGTTGATTGTTCAGGCGATTCCGAACCCGTTCAACGCGAGCGTGGAGATCCGGTACTTCGTGCCCGCGGCCGATCGGCAAGTCGACATCCGGATCTACGACGTCGGAGGGAGACTGGCGTACGAGTTCCCGAGGATTCGGGGGGCTCCGGGATGGGGAGTCGCGGTTTGGTCCGGGAAGAGCACGAGTGGGAGTCTTGCCTCCTCCGGGATCTATTTCCTGAGACTGACATGTGAGGGATTCGGCCCTCGGTTCAAGAAGATCGCGCTGCTGCGATAGACATGCTGGGGATCACTCAAGTCCGGCGACAGAGCGGCGCCAAAGAGACCTCGACGGACACGGACGGGCTCTGGCGGAGGTGCGAATAGCTGAATGGTCCAACGATTCCCCCGGAGGTGCTTCAATGAGAAAAGAATTTCGAGAGCATTCCCACGTGGCCGGTGGCTTCCGGTCTGTAACGGGTACAATCGTGGGCGCGCAAATCACCGCAATCCTCGTTGTCTTGGTTCTTGCCGGGGCCGCTTCGGCCGAGCCTCGTATTCCTTTTCAGGAAGTCCGGGATGAGGTCGTTCCACACGGAGGGGAGTCTCTTCGTCTCGACGCCTGCTTGGTTGCGTACTACAACACGTGCTCGGGCTGGGTGCACTTTTGGGCTTGGGGCTGTTCGGATGAAGCCGGTGTCGTCTTTGACTTGCCGTCGGAATGCGGGAAGACTCCGGGAGCGCCGTGCACGAATGAGGGGTTCTGGTGGTACTGGCGATACACACACCCCGGATACAACTATACCGTGAGTTATCGTTTGTATCCGGTGGATTCGTCGTACTGCAAGGCAGGTCCCCCGATCGGATCCTTGAACCGCCAAGATCCGATCGAGCGCTGGAACTACTACGCGGGGCTCGGAACGATGGAGAGCGATCTCGTCGCGTTGACGGCCATCATGGACTGGGGGGGGTACCCGTTCTTGATTAGCGACAACAACAGCAAGAACCAGGAGATCGGCTGCGCCCCAATCCCGACGGAGCAACACACGGTGTATTACGGAGATGTTTACGGGGAGTACTGTCCGCCGTTGACGCTTGGGGATGATTTGGGTCTAGTGAACATCGTGATGGACGCCACGTTCTCCTGCGAGGAAACATCGATCGAGCCCGCATCGTGGGGAGCGATCAAGACGCTGTTTCGCTGACGTGGCTCCCGCATCCTCCCTTCGCGTCTCGACGGGGGCACGGTGGGCGTCACGCTCCGCCTCGCTCCCCCGCCTGTGGAACGGGCGCACGTGCGCGACACGGGGCGCGGGGGCGTCACGCGCGGCTTCCACACGCTGCCGCACGCTCCGCCGAGCGCGGACGCCTGTGGAACGGGCGCCGGGCGCTCCACCGGGCGCCGCGGGCCTCACGCGCAGGCTCCACACGCCAACGCGCGCTCCGCCGAGCGCAGACGCCTGTGGAACGGGCGCACACGCGCAGCGGGGCGTCGGGCGCAGGCTCCACACGTCGAGGAAGACGAGGGGCGCCCATGCGCCATAATGGGCGGTGACGAGGGGCCGGTCGCTGCCGTATGCTCACAGCGATAAGCACGGATAACCGGACCGGCTTTGCAGCGCGACCCCCAGCAGGGAGGGAAGAACAGGAGTTCGGTGCCAGGCTACCGAACTCTTCCCCGTCTTGGAAGTTCGGTAGCCTGGCACCGAAACTCGGAAGTTCGGTAGCCTGGCACCGAAACTCCGAAGTTCACCGAAACTCATGGCACCGAAACTCGTCGAGCATCTCCGCGAAGAGGCGCGCGGACTTTTCCCACGCAAAGGACCGCGCGCGCTTCAAAGCGGCGAGGCGCATCGTCTCGCGGGCCGCGGCGTCTTCGAGCGCTTCGCGAAGGACACGGGCGATCTCCTCCACGTTCCGCGGGTCGAAGGCGCGCGCCGCATCGTCGCCGATCTCGGTGAGCGGGGCGATCCGCGAGACGAGAGCGGGAGTGCCGCATGCGAACGCCTCGACGAGCGGAAGCCCGAACCCCTCGGCGAGGCTCGGCAGCACGAGGTACGCCGCGGATCGATAGAGCGCGGCGAGCTCGGCGTCGGTCACGCGCGCGAGGGCCTTGACGAGCAGATCGCCGAATCCCGGGTCGGTCCCCGCGAGAACGAGCGGGTAGCGTTCGCGGAGCGGACCGGGAAGCCGCCGGTGCGCATCAACGAGCCTCGCGAGGTTCTTGTGGCGGTCCCCTCTTCCGACGAAGAGCACGAACGGAGCGCGAAGGCCGAGGCGCGCGAGGTGCGCCTCGTCCCCTTCTCCGGATGGCGTGAAATGCCGCGCCGGAGCGCCCGGCACCACCGAGATCCGTTCCGCCTCCGCGCCGAAACGGGAGACGAGAGCCTCGCGCGTTCTCTCCGAGACGGCGACGAGCCGATCGTAGCTCCGAAGGAGCGCGCGACCCGCGAACGCGCACCGATAAAACGCTTGCCACTTCAAGTTCCCGCCGCGCGCGTCCGGCATCTCCCACGGGATGAGATCGTGAACGGCCGCGATCCGGACCGTTCCAGGCGTGCGGCCGGGCGGGAACCCGAGGTAGTTCGGCGCGACGAAGAACCGAATCGCTTCCCGCCGGAGGATGCGCGGAAGAGCGACCGCATTCGTGGGCGAGAAAAGGCCGTGCGGAACGCGGACGAAGGGGACGGTTCCCTCGAGATCGCCGAAGAGGGACTCTCGAATCGTTTCATCTCGATAGAGAGCCGCGTACCCGCGCGCGGAGTCGCCGCGCGCGAGCGCGCGAAGAAGCTCGAGCGCGTAGCGTCCGATCCCGTCCAGCCGCGCGCTTCGGACCCATCGAAGATCGAAGAGGACGATCGGCTTCGTGGAAAGCGCGCTGCTGTTCATCGGGAAACCCACGCGCGGAAACGCGGCGCCGTGTGCGGCATCGCGGTTCGGTTCGAGGCGGCGGCCTCCGTCAATCGGTCAGCGTTTCCTCGATGAGGCGCTCGATCTTGTGGGCCAGCTCGAAGTCCCGTCCGGTGATCCCCTTGCATCGGTGCGTGAGGCAGCTCACCGAGACGCGTGTGTGGCGGATCTCGATGTCCGGGTGATGATTCAGCTCCTCGGCGATCTCGGCGATGATGTGGACGAAGTCGATGGCCTCGAGGTACTCCTGGAAATCGACGACACGCTGAAGCGCTTTGCCGTTCTTCTTCCACTGGGGAAGATCGGCGAGACGCTTCTTCACTTCGGCTTCCGACAGCGCTTCCTTCGCTTCCAAGATCGGCTCCCCCCTCATCCACATCCTTCTGCTCTCTCCTCGGCCGGGCGCCGCGCGGCCGGCGGGATTCGGAGATGTCTCGGCAGCCCCCCCTCGCTTTCTCGCGGGGGACGGTTTCTCGATCGAGACAAGAGTGTATCGCGAATCGTCCGTCTGTGCCAACCGACTTCGAGAGGAGGCTCCTCCTCCCGCCGACAGTATAGAAGCCCCCCCGGATTCCCGCAAGCGGAGACGAAACGGATTTCGCCGCGGGCCCGCGGCTACTTTTCCTTCGGGGCTTTCCCGTCGGCGAGCGACCGAAGGTACGTGAAGGAGTAGATCCCCGTGTCGTGATGATCGCTCCAGATGATGCGGATCGCGTAGCGCCCGACCGGTTCGATCCGAATCGGGCGCACCGATTCGAGAACGGATAGCGGATCGAGCTTTCGCTTGCCGCTCCACTCGTCGACGCATCCCGCGCAGGGGCACGCGCGCCGCAAGGCCGCGACGTTGAAGTCGGAGACGGCGCCATCCTCCCACACGATGCGGAGGGTCTCCTCGCCCGCCTTCTCGATCGATACCGGCTTCTCGCGCGACGGGGCTCCCGGCATCTCTATCCGTCCCAGCGGAGGGAGAACGAAGCGGACTTCCCTCCCTCTTCGATCGCGAGCCGCCCGAGAGCAGCGGCGATGCGCTCGGCGATCTCGACATACGCCGTCGCGGCGGGCGAGGCGGGGTTCCGAACGACGATGGGCGTGCCGGCGTCTCCTCCGATCACCACTTCCGGGTCGATCGGCACCTCGCCGAGGAAGGGGACGCCGAGCTCGCGGCTCGTCTTCTTTCCGCCCCCGTATCGGAAGATGTCCGTGCGTCTCTCGCAGTGCGGGCAGACGAACGAGCTCATGTTCTCCACGATGCCGAGGACCGGCACGTGCACCTGCTCGAACATCTTGAGGCCGCGCCTGGCGTCGACGAGGCTGACGTTCTGCGGGGTCGTCACGATCACGGACCCCGCGAGGGGTGCGGTCTGTGTGAGCGTGAGCTGCGCGTCTCCCGTCCCCGGAGGAAGATCGATGACGAGATAATCGAGAGTTCCCCATTCGACCTGTGTAAGGAATTGATAGACGAGCCCGTGGACCATCGGACCCCTCCAGATCACCGGGGTGTCCTTCGTCGTGAGGAAGGCGATCGACATGATCTTGAGGCCGTGTGCGTCGATGGGTCGCATCGTGTTGTTCGACGTCACCTCGGGTCTCCCGCCCACGCCGAGCATGATCCCGAGGCTCGGGCCATACACGTCGGCGTCGAGGAGGCCGGTTGCGGCGCCGGCCTTCGCGAGCGAGAGGGCGAGGTTCACCGCAACCGTCGATTTCCCGACACCCCCCTTTCCGCTCGCGACCGCGATCACGTTCCGCACGTCCTTGAGAAGATCCTGACGACCCGCGGGGCGATACCCTCGGATCGCGGTCCGAAAGTCGAGATCGACCCGTGCGGCCCCGATCGACCGGAGCTTCTCGGCGCACTCCTCGCGGATGCGGTCTCTCGAGGGGAAGGCGGGGGTGGCGAACTCGACGACGACGCGCGCGCGCTCCCCCTCCGCTTCCGCCTCCTTCACGAAACCGAGGCCGACGATGTCCTTCCCGATGTGGGGATCGTTCACGGAGCGGAGCACTTCGAGAATCGCATCCCTTGTGAGCGGCTTTGTCACGACGAACCTGCCTTTCCTCTTGCGATGTCCGTGACTACAAATAGTAAAGGATGGAGCGCCGTTCCACCAGCTTCCCACGGGAGCGAGAAGGGTGTGGACCCGCGGGCCGTGGGTGTCGATAATCGGGGCATGAGCGTCTCTTCGGCGAACGGAAGCGAGGTGCGTTCGGCGCTGGCCCGGTTCTTCGCTGCTCGCGGCGAGGTCGTGGCCGCGTATCGGCTTCCCGAGGCGCACCGAATCGCACCGGCCGGCCCTCCGCCGATCGACCTTGCCGTTCTCCTTCATCCTCTCGTCGATCAGTGCCGCTACGACGAGTTCCGCCTCGAGATCGCCGAGGCGCTCGCGGTGGAGATGAACCGGCCCGACGTGCGGGTCCTCATCATGAACGAGGTCTCTCCGAACCTGGGCTGCGAAATCCTCCGCGTGGGCGATCCTCTCTTTCTCGGGCCGGATGATCTCGTGCGCGAGTTCGAGGCGCGCGTCCGGACAGACTTCCTCCGGTCGGTGCACGACCGGGTTCTTCCTCGATCGCGGCCGCTCCCCGAGCTCGGGCGCGCCTCCTCCCGATAGTCCCCCTGACCCCTTTTCGAAAAAGGGAGCGAAATCTTCTGGTTTCAACACTGAAACTCATTTGAATCCAAGGCTTTACATCCGGATACCGATCGAGTATAATCCTGTCTGAGGGTAGGCGGTTGGGTCCGCCCGCGGAACCTCCCTTCCGCTCGCGCGACGCACTCGCCTCTCGTCGAACAGCCGGAGTGCTCGCGGCTTCTCCCCCCTCGCCCTTTCTCCCGTGCGAGTGCCCGCTTCGGATGCCGGCGGGAACGCCGATCGCCCCGCCGAGGCCGTTCCGCGATCGAAAGGCCGCGGCGGTTTGGGGCAGGCAGCGGCCACAATTCACCATCGAAGGGAGTCTTCATCCCATGCGTTTCAATCGATCGTCTCTCTCGCGTCGCGTCACGGCTCTCTCGCTCTTTCTCTTTGTCCTTTTCGCGCCTCGGGCCGCGTTCTCCCAGACGACGGTTCCGCCCGGGACGAACGTCGGGGCGCTCCTCGATCTCTCCGCGCGGTTCTCGGCGGAGCTCGATGCGAGGCGTCCGGCGCTCTATGATGAGCTTCTCGCCAGGACGGACGGCCCGCAGGGGGCGCTGAACGCCGATCCGGACATCCGCTTGATGTTCCTCGCGCCTTCGGGCCAACCGATTTATGTGAAAACAAACAACCTGAACGCCGCCCGGACGCTCAGCGTGGACGACGTGTGGCCGGGCGGGAGCGCCGGGTTCGCGCTGAGCGGTTCCGGGACGACGCTCGGCGCGCTCGCGATCTGGGACGGCGGCGGCGTGCGCACGACGCATCAGGAGTTTGGAGGGCGCGCGACGCAGATGGACGGCGCCTCGGGAACGAACTATCACGCGACGCACGTGGCGGGGACGATGATCGCGGCCGGAGTCGATCCGAGCGCGAAGGGAATGTCGTTCCAAGGCTCGCTCGCCTGCTATGACTGGAACAACGATCAATCCGAGATGGCCGTCGCGGCCGCGTCCGGAATGAATGTGTCGAACCATTCGTACGGGTACATCACCGGCTGGTATTACAGCTCGGGCTCCGGTAACTGGTATTGGTACGGCGACGTCGAGGTGAGCGAGGTCGAGGACTACGCGTTCGGTTTCTACTCGGACCTCACCAAGGGGTGGGATGAGATCGCGTACAACGCGCCCTACTACGCGATCGTGAAGTCGGCGGGGAACGAGCGGGACGACGACGGCCCCGGGCCGGGCGGCGGCCACTACTACTGGGACCCGGACTCGAACGATTGGGAATGGAGCACGGCGACCCGTAATCCGGATGGCGGCGCGACCGGCCACGACTGCGTCTCGTGGAACGGGAACGCGAAGAACATCCTTGCGATCGGCGCCGTTGAGGACATACCGGGCGGATACACAAACCCGGGTGATGTCGTGATGGCCTATTTCAGCAGCTGGGGCCCGACGGACGACGGGCGGATCAAGCCGGATTTCGTCGCGAACGGGATCTCGCTCTACTCCTCGCACAACAGCTCGAACAGCGCCTACGCGACCTACAGCGGGACGTCGATGTCGTCGCCGAACGCGTCGGGCACGATCAATCTTCTCATTCGGTATTACGAGACGAGCCACGGAGAGACGCCGCGCGCGTCGACCGTGAAGGCGATCCTCATGCAGACGGCGGACGAGGCGGGGCCGGCGGGCGGGCCGGACTACTCGTTCGGTTGGGGGCTCATCAACGCCAGGAAGGCGGCGGAGCTGATTCAGGCCGATTCCTCGGCGACCGGGCGGATCCGCGAGGAGACGCTCGCGAACGGAGAGACGATCGAGTTTTTCTTTACCATTGAAGAGTCGGCGCCCGTTCGCCTCTCGGTCGCATGGACCGATCTTCCGGGAACGCCGGTGGCGCCCGCGGTCGATCCGCCCGATCTCATGCTCGTGAACGACCTCGATCTTCGTCTCGAGCGGATCGGCGGCTCGACCTACTCGCCCTACGTTCTTGATCCGTCGAACCCGAACGGGGCGGCGACGACCGGGGACAACATCCGGGACAACGCGGAGCAGGTTTACATCGCGTCCGCGCCGGCGGGGACGTATCGCGTGACCGTGAGCCACAAGGGGACGCTCGCCTCGCCGCAAGTCTATTCGATCGCGAGCACACATGACCTGGCGAGCGGCTCCGCGCCCGCGGCGCCCGAGGTGGCGGCGAGCGACACATCCTACTCGCACGTGTTCATCGAGTGGAACGAGGTTGCGGGGGCGGACAGCTTCCTGATCGCGCGGGACGCGGGCGTGCTCGCGATCGTGGATGCCTCTGTTCTCTTCTACCGCGACACGGTCTCCGCCGGAACGTACTTGTACGAAGTGCGGGCGGGGAACGCGTTCGGATGGTCGGATCCCGGCGCGGACGAGGGGACGGTGCTCCCGCCGCCGAACTGGGTCGATGTCGCGGAAGGTCCGCTCGCCGGGCCGGACAGCACGCTCGGCGCCGCGTGGGGGGATTACGACAACGACGGCGATCTCGACCTCTTCCTCGCGAACCGCGGGAGCGCGAGTCTTCTCCTTCGAAACGACGGCGGAAGCTTCGTCGACGCGACGCCGAGTCTTCTCGGCGGGAGCGGGAACGGCGCCGGCGCGGCATGGGGGGACCTCGACAACGACGGCGTCCTCGATCTCTACGCGGCGAACGACGGTCCGAACGCGCTCTTCCGCGGGCTCGGCGGGGGGCTCTTCGAGGATGCGACCGCGGGGGTTGTCGGCGACGCGGGAGACTGCCGGAGCGCGCCGTGGGGAGATTTCGAAGATGATCGAAGGCTCGATCTTTTTCTCGTGAACCACGGGTCGGCGGACCGGCTTCTTCGAAACGAGGCGCCCGGCCCCTTCGCCGACGCGACGCATCCGCCTCTCGGCGATACGGGGAGCGGGAGCGCCGCCGCATGGGGCGACTACGACAACGACGGCGACGTCGATCTCTACTTGACGCATGAAACGCCCGGCCTCTCGCGGCTCTATCGGAACGACGGGTTCGGTCTCTTCACGGACGTGACCGCCGGTCCGCTCGCAGGGAGCGCGGCCGGAGCGATGACCGTTTGGGGCGACTACGACAACGACGGCGACCTCGATCTCTTCCGGGTCGGCGTTGCGCCGGGAACCTCGGAGCTTCTCCGGAACGATGGAGGCGGCCTCTTCACGTCTGTCGCGGGAGGTCCGGCGAACGGCGCGCCCGGGCGGAGCGCCGCGTGGGGCGACATCGACAACGACGGCGATCTCGATCTCTATGTCGGATGCGACGGGTCGAATCGTCTCTATCGAAACGATGGGGGCGGCACGTTCGTCGAGATCGAGAGCGAGGCGCTCGGGGACGAAGGGGACGCGCGATCGGTCGTCTTCGGGGATTTCGAAAACGACGGCGATCTCGATCTTCTCGTCGCGAACGCGGACGGGCCGAACCGTCTCTTCCGAAACGACGCCGCGTCGCGCGGGAACCACTGGGTGCACCTGAACCTCGAGGGGACCGCATCGAACCGCTCGGCGATCGGCGCGCGCGTTCGCCTCGTCGCGGGCGGCCTCGCGCAGGTTCGCGAGGTTTCCGGGGGCGAGGGATCGGGGCAGGGCTCGCTCACGGCGGAGTTCGGTCTCGGGGATGAGGCTTTGATCGACACGATCGCGATCTCCTGGCCGTCCGGATATCTGGAGATCCTGACCGGGCTCGCCGCCGACTCGGTCTATCGGATCGTCGAGGACGCGATCTCGACCGGAATCGCCGCCGATACGAATCTCCCGCGCGCCTATCGGCTCCTTCCGAACGCGCCGAACCCGTTCAACCCGGCGACGCGGCTCTTCTTCGAGATGCCCGAGGCGGGGATGGTCGATGTGTCGATCTATGACGTGAGCGGACGTCTCGTTTCCGTCCTCGCGAGCGGCTTCCGTCCGGCGGGGCGGCACGATGTTGCTTGGGACGGAAGGGACGCCGCCGGCGGGGATGTTCCCTCGGGCGTCTACTTCGCGCGGATGACCGCGGGGGAATCCGCGATCGTGCGAAAACTCCTTCTGCTTCGCTGACCTTCTGTACCAGGTGCACTCGTGGGACCCATTCGCGAGCGTACCTGGTACAAACTCCTACGCGGGTGGATCAGGTACGAATCCGGATCTTCGCAACCGATTTCTTCCGTTGCGTTTAAACGTCTACATGTGATAGGATTACAACATCGCCGTGTGAGCGACCCGCGCCCCGGCGCCCAGCCGAACCGCCGGAGCCCAAAACAACATGAGCCTGCGCCCGCAGGCCCCTCACCCCCGGAGGTCTTCCGTGCGTCCCATCCTCGTGCTCGCCGTTCTCTTCCTTCTCGTTGGTGTCGCCGGCTCCCAGCCCGCAGAGGCCCGCACGTGGAACGTGCCGTCGCCCGCGACACCTACGATCGCGGCGGGGATCGATTCGGCTTTCACCGGCGACACAATTGTCGTTGCGGCCGGCACGTACTACGAGTTCGGGCTCGAGATGTCGCAAGGGTACGTCGTCCTGATGGGCGCCACCGGCGATCCGGCCGACGTCGTCATTGACGCGCAGTATATCGATCGAGTCCTCAACATCTCTGAGACGGCCGGAATCGTGATTCGCAACATGACGTTCCGGCACGGCTTCGCGGACCCCTATATGCAGGAATCGGGAGGCGCCCTCCTGCTGGAGGTGCACGCCGAGGCGCTCATCGAGAACTGCGTGTTCGAGGAAGACAGCGCGGGAACCGGCGGAGCGGCCGCCTGTCTTTCGCACTGCACGGGGACCTTTCGAAAGTGCACATTTCGAGGGAACGGGGCCGAGTTCAACGGCGGGGCCCTGTACGCCTCGATGGCGTTCGTCACGGTCGATTCCTGCCTGTTCGAGCTGAACTTCGCCGGCGGGTACGGAGGCGGCCTCGCCTGCGGCACGTGCTCTCTCTTCGTTTCGGGATCACGCTTCTCGAACAACACGAGCGGGTTAGCCGGCGGTGGAATCGTCATCGAATACTCGTACATGGCTCTCGACGACTGCCGCTTCGAGGAGAACCAGGCCGGTCTTCTCGGCGGAGGGCTCTATTCCGACACGTGCACCGTTGTGGCGGACGATCCCTTCTTCACGCAGAACGCGGCTCAAAGCGGCGGCGGGGTTTACCTGCGCAATTCGGACGGTACTCTGCGGGGAGGCGGGTTCACCCACAACTACGCGGACGGAGGAGAAGGCGGAGGAGCGATTGTTCTTGACGGGTCGAATCCAACGATCTCGAACGTCAACTTCTGGCACAACACGTCCAGGTCGTCCGGGGGCGGCGCGATGGCGATCCTCGACTGCGCGGCCCTCGTCGACTCCTGTTCCTTCCGATGGAACGTCGTGGATTCGACGAGCGGCGGCGCGGCGTTCATCGACGGTCGTGGCAGCGATCACAGCCCCACGTTCTCTCGTTGCTTGTTCGCGAACAACCAGGCCGTCGGCTCTGCGGCGGTCGAGGTCGTGAACGGCGCCTATCTCAACCTCACATCCTGCACGGTCGCCGAGAACGATCCGGGAGACACCCAAGAGGTCGCGCTCACTTGCCGTGAAAGCGCCTATCTCGAGCTGAATCACTGCATCGTCGCGTTCCCTGTGCAGGGAAACGCCCTGTTCTGCGACGAGGAGAGCAGCGTGTACGTCTCGTGCACGGATATCTACGGGCACTCCAGCGATTGGATCGGGGCACTCGCCCCCTTTGACAGCGTGAACGGCAACTTCCGCGCCGACCCCATGTTCTGCGGCCCTGAGGCGAGCCCGTATCGCCCCTATATGCTTCAAGGAGCCTCCCCCTGCGCGAACGACACGTGCGGATTGATCGGTGCGGAGCCGGTCGGCTGCGGCTTCGTGAAGGATTGGAGCGGACTCGGGGACGGCCTGAACTGGGAAGACGAGGAGAACTGGAATCCGGTCGGCGTTCCCGGCCCGAGCGACGACGTCCGGCTCGCCATGCAGGGCATGGGGGGCGTGTATCTCTCCTCGCCCGCGTCGGTCTTCCGCCTGACTGTCGGCGGGCCGGGATCGGCTCCCACGCTTTTCGTCACTTCGGGCACACTCGAGGTCCTGCGTGACGGCAGAAACTACAGCGACATCGAGGTTCAGGAAGGGGCCACGCTCCTGCTCCCGACCGGCGTCCCCTTCACGAACTTCCCGGGAGCGCATTTCCGGTTCGCGGGAGGCGATCTCCTCGGCGACGGTTTGTTTGTCAACGGAGGCAACGCGTGGAAGGCCGGCGCCGCGTTGACCAGTCGGATCGCCTGCGATTTCGAGAACCGCGTGGACGATCCGGGAAACGGCGCAGTACACATCGAGGAGGGGGTCCTGGAGGTCTCGGACTTCCTTTCGAATTCCAGTTTGGTCCTTGTCTACAGCGGTGCGGTGATGCTTCTCGATCCCGGGGACGGCCCGCTTCGCACGGACATCATCGTGAACAACGGATACGTGCTGGTCGAGTCGGGCGCCGCGATCGAGCTGCACCAACCGACGACCGTCTTTCTCAACATGGAAGCCGGCACCGTCGAGCTCCGCGGGGGGGACATCACGGGCGCGGGCACTTTCCGGAACGACGGCTTGGTGAGAAAGACAGATGAGTCGCCGTTCACCCGCGCTCTTTCGCGCATCGCAGCTGCCTTCGAGAACCTGTCGGACGATCCGGGCGACGGAGCGGTGCGCGTCGAGGAGGGGATCCTCGCGGTCGAGGAGGTTTTCGACAACGCGGGATCGCTTTATGTGCAAACCGGCGCTGAGCTTCAGCTCGATCCGGGAGAGGGTCCTCTTCGTGCCGACTTTCTCACGAACACGAACGTCGTGATCGTGGAGGACGGGAGCGTTCTCACGATCGAAGGCCCGGCGACGATTCTCAAGAATGCGTTCGGAGGCGTCGTCCGTCTTCAGGGAACGGGCCAGATTCTTGGAACCGGTGCGCTCCACAATTACGGGCTCTTCGTGAAGGAAGATCCCACGAAGAGCCGAGCGGTCGGTCATGTCACAGCTGTGTTCGAGAACTTCACGAGCGACCCGGGGGATGGCGCGATCCACGTGGACGACGGGACGCTTTGGGTCGAGGGGGAGTTCACGAACTCGGGATCGGTGATTGTGCACGACGCGGCCGCGATGCTACTCGATCCGGGCGAGGGGCCGCTTCGGGGGGACGCCGCCGCGACGAACTTCGAGGGCGGGGAATGGGCGGTCGCCGGGATGCTCACCGTCGCGGAAGGTGCCTCGCTCACCAACTTCGGCCTTGTGTCGATGGAGAGCGCTGCGTCGATCGTGAATCAGGGCCTCTTCGATCATCGCGAGAATGCCGTGCTCGCGGGACCCGGCACTTTCGACAACGTCATCGGGACGTTCACCGGCGGCGGCGTGATACGGCCCGGCGGTTCGGTCGGAACGCTCTCCTTTATAGGGGACTTCGCGCAGACGGC
Source organism: Candidatus Eisenbacteria bacterium (assembly GCA_016867715.1). Taxonomy (NCBI): domain Bacteria; phylum Candidatus Eiseniibacteriota; species Candidatus Eiseniibacteriota bacterium. Next base: position 13,013 of record VGIW01000081.1, read on the forward strand.
AACCGGCGAGATCGAGGTCGAGATCGGCGGAACGGCGCCGGGAACCGAACACGATCGGCTCGCGATCACCGGCTCGGCGACGCTGGGCGGCGCGCTCTACGTGACGCTCGTGAACGAGTTCGAGCCGATGGAAAGCGATTCGTTCGCCGTCATCACGTCGGGCGGCGTTCTCGCGCGCACCTCGTTCGACTGCTACTCCGGGCTCGACGCGCCGGGGGATCTCTTCCTCGAGCCGGTCGAGGAGACGAACCTGTTCGCGCTCGTCGCGCGCGACAGCACGAGCGGGAACGGAGCGCCGGAGGCGGCGGACGACGGCGATAGCACCGACGCGGCGACGCCGATCACGATCCGCGTGCTCGCGAACGACTTGGATCCGGAGATGCAGGCCCTTCGGATCGCGCAGGTTTGGACGGGTGGAACATCGGGCGCGGTGACGGTCCTTCCGGGCGACTCGCTCCTTCTCTACACGCCGGTCCGTTCCTTCTCCGGGCAGGACGCCTTCAGCTACGCGGTGACCGACTGCTACGGCGGGACCGACGTTGCGACGGTGACGATCGGCGTGGCGCGCGCGCCGCGATCCTGGCTCGTGCCGGCGGCTGCGCCGACGATCACGGCAGGGCTCGACTCGGCCTGGGCGAAAGACACGGTGGTCGTGGCGAGCGGGACGTATCACGAGCATGACCTCGCGATGAAGTCGGGCGTCGTGCTTCGGAGCGAGGCGATGAACCCGGCGAGCGTGGTGATCGACGCGGACTCGTTGGGCCGAGTGCTTTCGTGCACCGGCATGGACAGCACGACGGCGGTGATCGGGATCACGTTCATGGGCGGCCACTCGGCAAACGGCGGCGGAGCGTACGTCTCGCATTCGGACATGACCTTCGATCGCTGCGTGTTCCGAGGGAACTACGCATCCTCGGTCGGGGGAGGGCTCGACATCGACAACAGCGATCCGGTCATCCGTCGCTGCGCGTTCGAAGGAAACGCAGCGTTCGCCGCCGCCGGGGCGATCAGCCTGGACAGCTCGAACGCGATCATCGAGAGTTGCCTGGTTGTCTCGAATCGTGTTGCGTACAACGGAGCCGCCTTCTTCATCCGGTTCTATGCTCCTGCGTTCCGTTCGTGCACGTTCGCGGGGAACGTCGCGACGGACGGGATGTCGGGTTCGATCTTCTATGTGATCGCCGCGCATCCCACGCTGGAGAACACGATCGTGTGCTCGAACACCGGGGCCAAGACCGCGACCTGCGCGAGCGGCGGCATGATCTCGCTCTCGTGCTGCGACGTGTACGGGAACTCGGGGGGCAACTACGTCGTGTGCTTTACGGGTCAAGGAAGTATCAACAATAACTTCTCCGCCGATCCACAGTTCTGCCAGTTCGGGAACCCGGGGGATCGCTTCGCGCTGATGCCGACCTCGCCGTGCGCGCCCGCGAACAACCCGTCGTGCGGGCTCGTCGGCGCGCGCCCGGTCGGATGCGGCGTGGTGACGGGGGTGGCGGACGCGCCGCCTCCTGCGTACGAGTACCGTCTCTTCGCGAACCGGCCGAACCCGTTCAACCCGACAACGACGCTCCGCTTTACGCTTCCCCGCGCGGAGCGGGCAACGCTCGTCGTGTATGACATCGCGGGACGTCGGGTCGCGACGCTCGCGGACGGCGTGTTCGGTCCCGGCGAGTTCGACGCGACGTGGAACGGCACGGACGCATCCGGACGAGACGTCGCCTCCGGGATCTACTTCGCCCGCCTCGCCGCGGGCGAGTTCACGGCGGTGCGGAAGATGGTCCTATTGCGTTAGGATGGAGAAGAAATGTCCCGATCGACTCCATGCGCAGCGGCTCTCGGATTCCTCTTCTCGGTCGTCGCCGCGCTGACTCCCCTCTCCGCCGGGGCCGCCACGTGGATCAACACATACGGCGGGGATTGGAACGAGGATTCGAACTGGCTCCCGGCGGATGTCCCGGAGAGCGCGGGCGAAACCGCGACGATTCCGAACGACGGTCACACGTACACGATTATTCTGGATCTTGCTTGTCGGGCCGATTGGGTCCGTCTCGAGAACCCGCTCGCGACGATCCGGATGAGCGGCTTCAGCTTCTACCTCGGTTCGAGCGAGGGCTTCACCAATTACGGAACGGTTGTGGCGAACACGGCGGGAGCGAGGATCACGCAGCCGTTCACGAACCACGCAGGCGCGGCGCTCCTCATTCAAGGCGCCGACTACCTGGAACTGAACGGCCAGACGATCGTCAACGATGGCGCAATCATCGTCAATCCCGATGGAGTCAACTCGCCGATGGTTCTCCGCTTCACGGGGACCGGGAACATCGACCTCGGAGGGTCCGGAGAGATCGAGCTCCGGACGTCGGGAGACCCGAATGACGCGAAGCTGATCACGTGCGGCGGTGGGGGCACCTTGGTGCAGGATTCGACGCACACGATTCGCGGAGGGGGGACCGTGAACCCGCGTCTCACCAACTACGGCCTCGTCTCCGTCGATTTCCCGGGGCGATCGCTCGTCTTCTCGAGCGAGCCGAAGACCAACCACGCGACGTTCCAAGCGGTGGGCGGGGGGGTTCTCGTTCTCGGCGCGGGCCCCATCACGCAAGGGACCGGCGGGCGACCTAG
>VGIW01000082.1 GCA_016867715.1 Candidatus Eisenbacteria bacterium
GGGAAGAGGGCCTGCGAGAAGCCGTGAACCCCCCATCCGAGAAGGAGCCAGACCCAAGCGAGAATCGCGGCGGCCCGCGCGCGGGGTCGGCGGAAGAGAAAGAGCGAGAACACGACGAAGAGGAGAAGAAGCGAAACGCGCGCGACAGGCGTCGGGAGCACGCGTTCGAACAGCGGGTACGGATAGTAGGTCATCCGTTGGAAGGCGGGGAGGATGCTCGCGGCGTGGGCGAGGAAATCCCCGAGCGCGAGGGGACCGCGCCCCCCCGCCCCTCCGAGAACCGCGTGTCTTGCCAAGAGGAAGAGGAGAAGCGCGCCGAACGACGGAAGCGCGGCGCCCGCGGCCTTCCGAATCCGTGCGAGGTTGCTCTCTCCGGGCGAGAGAAGCCGCGCCGCGAGGAGCAAGAAGGGGGCGATCGCTCCGCTCTCCTTCGACCCGGCCGCGAGAAGACTGAAGATCGCCGGGAGCCAAATCCCCTTTCGCCCGCCGAGCTCCGAGGAGAGAAGGACGAGAAGAACGAAGAGAAGCACGAGCGTGTCGGCGCGGCGCGCGAGCACCGGCAGGATGTTCAGGTGAACCGGATGGGAGAGGAAGAAGAGGCCCGCGAAGACGCCGGCGAGGGAAAGTCGCCGCGCGCAGGGCCCGCTCGCGAGACGCGCGAGGAGAAACGCGCACACGGCGGCGAGCAGGAGGTCGGTCAGATGATAACCGCGCGCCGTGAGGCCGTGAAGTGCATGGTCGAGAGCGACGGAGAGGTTGAGCACGGGGCGGTAGAAGTGGCCTCCGGTGAAGCGCCCGTCCAGCATCTCCTCCGTGAAGGTCCCTCCGAAATCGGAGAAGTCCCGCACGCGCGAGGCGAGGACGAGCGGATACGTGTCGTGCCCCAGGAAGGAGAGAGGGAGGAACTCCCGGTAGAAGAAGAGGGCCAGCGCGGCGCTCGCGAGGAGGGGCGCCGAGCAGAGAAGGAGAAAGCCCGCCCGGCCGCCCGCGAGGCGGTCCGCGCCGGTTCGATCGCGGATTCCGGGCTGCCGGTCCATCGTGATTGCGCGCTCCCGTCGCGCGGCGAGCGTAGCACGACAATCTTCTCCCTCCAACCTCCGCGTTCGCCTCCTCCCGCTTCGGAGGTTCGGCCCGCGCGGTGAGAAGACCTTGGGCAGGAGAGGAGCCGGAGACTACAATGGAGCAGTAGTCGAGCAGGCGGGCGCCGACGGTTCGGGGCGGGGCCCGTCATGCGGAGGCTCGTCCGGTGATCCGCAGGGAGCTTGCACGAAACTCGGCGCTCTCCTTCCTGGCCCTCCTCGCCGGTCTCGCCGCGGTCTGGGCGGTTCTTCGGCTCGCCGCGTGGGGAATGGGAATTCGCGACCGCGATCTTCGATATCCGAACCAGATCGACATGTGGCGGCCGGACTCGATCGCCGGCTACGCGAACAAGCGCGACTTCCGCTCGCTGAGCTTCGGAACCGTGAGGATCGTCACGAACGAGCACGGCTTTCGCGGCGCGCGCCCGACTCCGCTCGAGGGAGGGGGGAAGCTCCGCATCTTCGGCGTGGGCGATTCGGTCATGTGGGGGACCGGTCTCGAGGAGGAGGACACGTTCCTCGGCGTGCTGGAGAGACTTCTTGCGGAGAGCGGGACCGAGGCCGAGGTGGTGAACGCGGGGGTCGGCGGCTTCTCGACCGTCCAGGAGTATCTCTTCTTCGAAAGCGTGGTTCTTCCCTTCCGCCCGGACATCGTGCTTCTGGGGCTCTGCTTCAACGACCTTCTTCCGACGGAAGACCCTCACGGAACGGTGCGCGCGGTCTACACCCGCTACCTGAATGCGTTGCTCGAGCGTCCGGACAACGGGCTCTCCGCGGTCGAGAAGCAGGTGGCTTCCCGTTTTCTCGAGACGCTCGCGACGGCCGACCACGTCTGGTCCGCCGTCCGACCCTTCGCGCTCTCTCCACTCGAGCACGCGGCTCTCTCGAAGGCTCTGATCGAGTATCCTCTCTCTGCGATGGGCTCTCGCTGCCGCGCCGAGGGAATTCGGCTGATCGGTCTCGTCTTTCCGACGAAGGAGCGCATGCCGATGTTCGAGAGGTACAACGAGATCTTCCGCCGCGCGCTCGAGCGTGAGGGGATCGAGTTCCTCGATTTCTCTTCCGTGCTGCGGGGGGAGGGGGACGAGCCGAAGACCCTCGATGGGCAAGAGGGGGTCTACGAACGGTTCGTTCGCGAGAAGCTCCGCCGGACCCCCTTTCGGGATCTGGACAACATCCTTTGGGTGAGGCGCTTCTCCCGACTGAACGAGACCGAGCTCTTCCTCGATTCGGCGCACCCGAGCAAGAAGGGGAGCCGTCTCGTCGCGGAGAGGATCCACGCGGTTCTCTCGGCGGACGGCGGCTCTGCCGCGCGCACCCTCTTCGGCGGGTCCGCGGGCGAGACCCGGGGCGTGGACGCGCAACCGCCCGGCCTGGCGTCGATGCGGGCGGATCGGAGGAGCACGCGCGGGACTTCGAGTCGAACCGCGAGTCGGTGACGGACTTCGAGACGTCCCCCGTCCGTGCCGCGGGATTCCGGGGCAAAGACACGTATCTTAGGGCAAGTCCGTATGAGAAGAGAAAAGAAGGCGGACGGCTCCCGGAAAGGGCGCGCATCGAAACCGAGGCCGGGGAGCCGGCGCGAGGCGATCCTCATCGTCCTCGTCGTGTGCGCCGTCTATTTTCCTTGCGTCTTCAACGGCTTCATCTGGGACGACGAGGGGAACATCTACGAGAACCCGACCCTCACGAGGCCGGATGGGCTGTCCCAAATTTGGGGTTCCTTCCGTCTCTACCAGTACTATCCCCTCACGTTCACTTCCTTCTACCTGGAGCACAAGCTCTGGGGAATGAACCCCATGGGGTATCACATCACCAACATCCTTCTCCACGCGCTGAACTCGGTTCTCGTCTTCTCTCTTCTCCAGAGGCTCGGAATGCGGCGGCCTCTCTCGTTCTTCACCGCGATGTGGTTCGCCGTGCACCCGATTCAAGCCGAGTCGGTGGCCTGGGCGACCGAAAGAAAGAACCTCTTGTCCGGTTTCTTCTATTTCTCTTCTTTTCTTTTCTACTTGAAGTACCTGGATGCGAGAAAGGCGAAGCCTTATGCGCTCGGCTTGCTCGCGTACTTCGGAGCGCTTCTCAGCAAGACCGCGACGCTGACCCTCTCGTTGACCCTGCTTCTCGTGGAAGCCCTGCGCGCCGGGTCGATTCGCGTCCGGTCCCTCGTCCGCGTGGCTCTGTTTCTATTTCTCGGGGCGGGGATGGGCGTGGTGACCGCGGTTCTCGAAACCTATCGGCACGGGGCTCTCCGGGCGGAGTGGAGCCACCCTCTGGCGGAGCGGATGCTCGCGGTTCCCCGAGTGTTCCTGTTCTACGCATCCAAGATCGTCCTTCCGATCCGCATGAGCTTCCTCTACCCTCAGTGGGAGATCGATCCCGCGCGTATCGAGGCGTATGGGCCGGCGGTTCTCCTCGCGGGGCTTCTCGCGCTTCTCTGGAGACTGAGGAAAAGAATCCCGCCCCTCGCCCGGTTCGGTCTCGGACACTATTTCGTGACGCTGCTCCCGGCGTCCGGGCTTGTGAACTTCTACTTCCTTCGCTACTCCTTCGTCCAAAACCACTTTCAGTATCTCGCCGGTCTCGGCATCCTGATCGTGCTTGCCCTCTCGGGAGCGGAGATCGTGAGAAGGAGCGCCGGGCGAGCGCCGCGCGCGAGGCTGGGCTGGGTTCTGGGCGCCGCGGTGGTCGTCGGTTGCTCGCTCCTCACCTTTCGCGAATGCCGGATCTATCGCGATGAGGAGTCCCTCTGGCGCCACACAATCGCAGCGAACCCCGAAGCATGGCTCGCGCACAACAACCTCGGGAGGGCTCTCGTTCGGCGGGGAGAACACGAGGAAGCGATGCGGCACTTCCGGCGGGCTTTGGAGATCCGCCCGAGTTTTCCGGAGGCTCATGTCAATGTCGGTTTGCACGCTCTGAGACAGGGGGATGTGGACCGCGCGATGGACTCCTTCGAAACGGCCCTGGCCGCGAGACCCGCGTTCGCTGTCGCCCATCGCAATCTGGCGGAAGCCTACGCGATGAAAGAAATGCACGACGAAGCGATCGAACAGTGCAGGAAAGCGTTGGCCCTCGAACCGGATCACGCGGAGACGCACGTTGTCCTCGGATCGGCCTACCGGGGGAAAGGGATGCTGGACGAAGCGGAGAGATCGCTCCGGCGGGCCCTCGGCATCAAGCCCAATCAAGCCGTCGCCTACTACAACCTCGGGTTCGTCGAGAGGGATCGGGGCCGATGGATCGAGGCGGCGTCTCTGTTCGAGCGCGCGGCCGCGATCGACCCGAGCTTCGTGGATGCGCTCAACGAGCTCGGGAACACCTATCTCAGCGCAAACGATCCGGCGCGAGCCACCGCCGCCTACCAGAGGTCACTCGCCGTCCATCCGAACCAGGTAGGGACGCACTACAACCTCGGTTTGGCCTATCAGAGCGCGGGGAAGATCGACGAGGCCATTTCTCATTACAACAAGGCTCTCGAGATCCAGCCGGACTTTTCCTGGGCGCATTTCAACCTTGCCCTGGCGTACGTCGCCAAGGGGGAGCATCGGCAGGCGATCGTCCATTGCGACCAGGCGGTTCGACTGGGACATCCGGTGGACCCGGCGTTCTTGCGATTGCTGGAGCCCCACCGGGAGTCCCGCTCGAACTGACGGGATGCGAGAGGGAGGTGAATGGTGGAGGCGGCGGGAATCGAAGCCTCGGACCGGCGAATGAGCGCGCTCCACAGAACCACGACGAGACCGATGCAGAAGCCGCACAACTTCGCACAGAAACAGACGGTTGTGCGGACCACGGCGAGAGCCCGTGCGACAGAACCACGACGGCTCGATACACGATTCAGACCCAAATGAACACGAAAAGTGTGCCACATGCGTGCCACGGATTCCGGGCGAAGCTGACCTCCCCGCAGCGGTCGTCGCGGGCCTCCGCAACTGGAAGAACCTGCCCGCGCACATTCGCGCCGCGGTCGAGGCCCTCCTCGGTGGGGCGGGCCAATGAGGGAGCGCGAGGGCGAGAAGCTGGGGTCGGTGCGCGTCCTTCCGCGCCGTCGCGTTCGCGCTTCGGTCGCGCTTCGGGAACGAGGCGGAGGAGGACGGGCCAGCCCCTGAAAAGCCAGCCGAGCCGGACACGCGAGTAAGGGACCTCATCCACGTTCTCAGCAGGCACCGTGTGAGGGAACTGCCCTCAAGGAGTGTGCGCTCATGCATTGACGCTACCCGTGCTGGAACCCGTAAGGCATGGCTGCTATGCGAGTTTCGACCCAAGATTTGCCTTGATCCCGCCTCCCGGCCCACCTATTGTGATCTCATCACCCGAGGCTTGAAGCAGCCCGACCCCGGGGTCGCTGGTCAGGCAAACTTGCACCGTGTCCTTCGCCGTCGTCGCCGCGGTCGCGGAGGGGAGATATGGATCCATCAGCTGAGCGGCAAGAGATCGTGACGGCCGCGGTCGACCTCTCCTTCGTCATCCCGGTCTACAACGGCAGCGGGTCGATCGGCGCCGTCGTCGATCAGATCCACGAGCATTTCTCGCACCTCGATTTCGAGGTGATCCTGGTCAACGATGGATCGACCGACAACAGTGAGCAGGTCTGCAGAGCCCTGGTGGAACAGCATCCCGAGAAGGTTCGCCTCGTGCATTTGGCACGCAACTTCGGCGAGCACAACGCGGTTCTCGCCGGCATGAACCACGCAAGCGGCCGCTACGTCGCCACCCTCGACGACGATGGCCAGAACCCCCCTCGCGAAGTCCTCCCCATGTACGACGTGATTCGGGCCGGAGACTACGACGTAGTCTTCGGCCGGTACCGGGTGAAGCGCCACAGCGGCTTTCGCAACCTGGGGAGCTGGATCAACGATCGGGTCGCCAATGTGGTTCTCAAGAAGCCGCGCGATCTCTATCTTTCCAGCTTCAAGGTGATGAATCGCTTCATGGTCGACGAGATCACGAGATAAACAGGTCCCTTCCCGCACATCGACGGACTGATTCTGCGCGCGACGCGGAACCTTGGCCAGGTCGAAGTGAACCACGTCTCTGCGAGCGGGCCCCGCGCGAACTACACGCTCTCCAAGCTCTTTCTGCTCTGGCTGAACATCTTCCTGAGTTTCTCCATCGCTCCCCTGCGTCTCGCCGCAGTGGCGGGTCTATTGATCTCGCTCTCGAGCGCCCTCCTGATCGTAGGGGTCATCCTCGACAAGCTCTATCTCAATCCGGATGTGGCCATCGGAATCCCGACGGTGCTGCTCTTCATCGTCTTTTTTGCCGGAGTTCAGCTGGTGATCCTCGGGGTGATCGGCGAGTATCTGGGGAGACTGTTCCTCGATCACTCGAAGAGCCCGCAGTTCACCGTACGTTACGTCCTAGGAAAGAAGAGGAAGCCGTGAGCGAGTTCTACCGCGGGAAACGGGTTCTCATCACCGGAGGCCTCGGCTTCATCGGAAGCAATCTCGCCGTGCGGCTGACCGAGCATGGGGCGCGGGTGCTTCTCGTCGACTCGATGATTCCCGCCTATGGCGCTACGCTTCGAAACATCGAGCCAATCAAGACCCGGGTGCGCGTCAACTTTTCCGACGTTAGGGATCAGTACAGCCTGAGCTACCTGGTGCGGGGGCAGGAGCTGGTCTTTAGCCTGGCCGGGCAGGTCAGTCATCACGAGAGCATGAGTGACCCGATGACGGACCTCGATATCAACTGCCGGAGCCAATTGTCGCTGCTCGAGTGTTGCCGACGCAGTAATCCCGCGGTGAGAATCGTCTTTGCGAGCACGCGGCAAATCTATGGGCGGCCCCGATACCTGCCTGTCGACGAGCGGCATCCGCTGGCTCCCGTGGACGTCAACGGAATCAACAAGCTCGCTGCGGAGATGTACAACAGTCTCTATCACTCGGTCTACGGAATCGAGACGGTGAGTCTGCGTCTGACCAATACTTACGGACCGCGTATGGATCTCTGCAATCACAACAAAGGCTTCGCAGGGGTCTTTCTTCGAAAGGCCCTGCGAGGCGAGAAGATCCAGGTGTACGGAACCGGCCGGCAACGTCGGGACTTCAACCACGTCGACGATGTCGTCGATGCTCTGCTGCTCGCGGGGGAGCGCGATGCGACGCAGGGCCAGGTGTTCAACCTCGGGCACCCCGAACCTGCGAGTCTCCTCGAGTTCCTAGCCACGCTGCGGAAGTTTGCGGATTTCGAGTACGAGTTGGTCCCGTTTCCCGCCGAAGCCGCGGCGATCGACATCGGCGACTATTTCGGCGACTTTCGGAAGTTCCACGAGGCGGCCGGGTGGACGCCGAGGATCGGACTCGAAGCGGGTCTCGAGAACACGATCGGTTACTTCCGTGAGTTCGGCATCGCTGGCGAGGCGGAAGGATGATCCCCTTCTTCGACGTCCGACTCTCCTCTCTCGGGTTCAAGGACGAGATCGACGAGGCGATCAGGCGCGTGTTGGCTTCCGGGCAGCTGATCCTAGGGCCGGAGGTCCGCGCTTTCGAAGAGGAGTTCGCCAGCTACGTGGGGGTGGGGGGGGCTGTGGGAGTGGGGTCCGGCACCGACGCCTTGATTCTGGCCCTGCGGGCGCTCGGCGTCGGACCCGGCGACGAAGTCATCACCGTAGCCAATGCCGGCGTACCGACGGTGGCCGCGATTCGCGCCGTGGGCGCCACCCCGAGGTTCGTTGACGTGCGGCCCGACGGTCTGCTGATCGACGAAGAGCAGCTCGAGCAGGCCATTTGCCCGCGCACCCGCTGCCTGCTCCCTATCCACCTCTACGGCCGGGCGGTCGCGATGGAGCCGATTCTGAGACTTGCTTCACGGCACGGCCTGCGCATCATCGAGGACTGCGCGCAAGCACACGGCGCCAGGTGTCAGGGGCGGCACGTCGGGACCTTCGGTGACCTTGGCTGCTTCTCCTTCTACCCCACCAAGAACCTCGGAGCCTTCGGGGATGGGGGCATGGTCGTGAGTAACGACCCGTGCCTCGTGGAACAGGTGCGCATGCAGCGCATGTATGGCTTCAAGGAAGACCGTTACTCCTACTGCGAGGGGATAAACAGTCGGCTGGATGAGTTGCAGGCGGCGATCCTTCGTGTGAAGCTGCGACACCTGCCTGCGTGTGTGGAGGCGCGTCGCACGATCGCGCGGCGCTACCTGGTTGGACTCGAGGGGTGCATCGACTCGCTTCCGATCGCGCCCTCCGTCGAGGCGCATGCGTACCATCTCTTTGTCGTCCAGGTGTCGGACCGCCAGCGCTTCGTCGATGCCCTGCGGGGAGAGGGTATCGGTCATGGGGTCCACTACCCGGTCCCGGTCCACCTAATGGACGCCTATCGCTTCCTGGGCTACGAAGAGGGCGAGCTACCTGTCACGGAACGGTCCGCGAAGGCCGTCTTGTCCCTGCCCATGTATCCGGGTCTCGAGGCCGGTGCGGTCGATCGCGTCATCGAGACACTGCGCCGGGTGCGCTGAGATCCCGGCGCTCCAGGCGGAGCCAGATGCGTCCCGGTGAACACGAGGTCATGGCGCGGGTCGAGGCAGACCACTGGTGGTACCTCGGGCTGCGGGACGCTGTGGCTAGGTCGCTGGGAACCACCCGTCTCGCCGTGCCGCCGCACCCCAAGGTCCTCGATGCCGGCTGCGGCACGGGGGAGAACCTGAAGTTCCTGAACGGTCTCCTCCGGCCTTCCTACCTGGGTGGATTCGACAGCGACGAAGAAGCGCTCGTGATGGCCAGGAAGAAGATCGAGGGGGTCGACGTCTATCAAAGCGACATCTGTGACCCGGTGATCCACGTCGACGATCTGGATCTGCTGGTTAGTCTGGATGTGATCTACATCCCGGGTGCGGAGCGTTCTCTGAACGGGCTGAGACGTCTGGTCGCCAGCCTTCGACGGGGCGGTCTCTTCGTGCTCAACCTCCCTGCTCACCCCTGGCTGTATAGCGAACACGACGTTGCGGTGCACACCAGCCAACGCTTCACGAGCCGCGAGGTCGCTTCCCTGCTCGATGCCCTGGGGCTGTCGGCGGAGCTCCTGACCCACCGCCTCTTCTTCCTCTTCCCGGCCGTCGTGCTGAGCAGGCTGCCCGGCATCTGGAGAGCCCGTCGCGGAGGCGACCTGTGGGCGGCTCGGTCGGATCTCCACACCATGCCGGGGAGGCGACTCAATCGACTCTTGTTCGGGATCCTCCGCGCCGAGAACGAACTCATCGCACGGGGAGCCCGCTTTCCATGGGGCAGCTCATTGTTCGCGATCGGCAGGAAGGTTTGAAGAGGCGCATCGCTCGCTGTCGCTCAGGTAGACCCCATCTGGGCCGGATGCGGACGTCTCGGACGTACCGAGCCGGCTCCCCGCGGGCAGATTCAGCGTGAGAACTGACTCCGCGACAATTATCAACTCACAATGCCTGGGAGCCTGGAATCCGCGGACAAGATCCGGCCCTTGATCCTGGTCATGATCGGAGCGAGCGCGCGGCAGGAGAAATGGATTCGGCCGGCGGGGCGAGGGAGGGGCCGATTCGCCTCTATGCGGGAACGCGGTTCCGGCGATCGGCTCGAACGAGCGAGTAGCACCAAGCCATGAGACCGAGAAGAGCGGCGCCCATGATGCGGAGCCCCCACAGATAGCTCTCCGGATCGTAGCGGAAGCGAACCTCACTGGAGCCGGAGGGGAGTACCACACCTCTCAGCATGTGGTTGACTCGGAGGACCGGGACCGTCTTCCCGTCGAGCTCGGCCTTCCATCCGGAGTGCCACGTGTCCGAGAGCACGAGGAGGCCCGGAGTCACCATTTGGCATGCGATGCGTATCTCGCGCGGAATCTCATCAACAATCACTGCGGATCCAAGACAGCTGTCCGGCAGGTTGATCGGAATCTCGGCATAGGCAACGCGGCGAGGATCGAAGTCATCTCTCGCCATGAGCTGGAGGCAGTTGGCTTCGTCCGACACGGTTTCTACCCTTTCCGGCACGTACGCCCTCGGCAGAGCGAGGGGGTTCTCCAAGAGCCAGTAGTCGTCTTGCTGTGTTAGGGGAACGACCCCGGTCGGAGGGGCGCCGCGAAAGACGACATAGCGGAGGTTCAGCATGTCGAGAACCGGGTGCAAGCGAATCGAGGTGGGACCTTTCGTGTCCAGGTCCCCGGCCTCGGCCGGCTGCAGGCGAAACGTCGGAACGTACCATCCGACCCGGGCGTGGGAGGGTCCGCGCGTCCTCTTGTTCTTGCCGATATTCAGGACGTCGATATTACGGCGCGGGTCTATTCCGTCGTAACCGCAGACATTCCTTAGATCATAAAGCTCATTCAGGTTGGCCGGGAAGCAGGCATAGCCTACGACGCGCCCCTCCTCTCTCTCGGAGAGCTCTCGGAAGATGGGTAGCTCCGGATAGTAAAGCTCGGGATCGCATTGCGGCGCCCGATTCCACGCGAAGAGGAGAAGCTCACCGACCGTGAGGACGCCGAGGACGATCGGGAGCGGCCTCGTCCTTGCTCCCCGCAGTCGAAGGGCGATCCATCCGACGAGAGCGATTGCCGAGAGAGTGGCGCCGGTAAGGAAGTACCGCCGAAAGCTCTCTCGAACGGCCGCCACATTCTCCATGTTCGAAATACCGAGCGGAGCGGTCCCGGTCGCCACCTGATTCGGCAGCTCCGTATAGAGATACCCGGGGAGGCGCGCGGCGCGGAAGAGGCAATAGGCGACAAGAAGAACGGTGACCGCCGCGGGGACCCAGAACCAGTTCCTCCATCGAAAGGGCCTTGCCTGGAGAATGTGACTTAGGCCGATGACGGCCAGGGAAAGGAGCGCGAAGGCGGTGAGGAAGACGAAGCGGTTGTACGAAGGGAGGTTCAGATAGGGGAGCCGCCCGAGCGGGACGAGGACCGGTAGGTTCAAAGTCCAACCGATGCCGATGACGGCTAGGATCGAGAAGAGGACGTTGGTCGAGCGATGAGATCGGTTGCACCAGGCGAGGGGAGCGAGGAGGAGCGCCGTGAGGAGACCTATGTAGCTCCCGGCAGCGCTCTCGACATGCCATCCGACGATGCGGACGCTGTTTCTGAGGGAGGTTCCGTAGACGTTTGGAAGAACAACCTGCGGCAGGGCCGATATCCCGGCGGGCGGGCGCTCTTCCAGCTCTCCTCTCAGCCGGGAGACGGACCGCGACCCGTCGCGCACGCTTTCTCCAAGCGGCAGAACGTAGGGCGCCGCGAGAGCGAGTCCCAGAATGAACGCTAGAGCGAGCTTGATGAGCCGGGACCATCCGCTTCTGTTAGGGCGACCTCCCAGCACGAAGAGCCCGATCGCGTAGAACGTCCCCGCCAGCAGGACCAACGCGCTGACGTCGGTCTGGCCCGTTACAGAGACCGTACAGGCGAGCAGGGCCGTAGCCGGAAAAGCCCAGTTCTTGCCGTGACGGAGCGCTGACCCCACGAAGTAGAAGAGCCAGCCGAGAAAGGACGCCGCGTAGGCGATTGCGCACCAGTGCCAAAGCAACATGTAAGGTGAGAGTGAATAACAAACCGCGCCCACGCCGCTTGCCCATGACGCCGCCCCTAGTATCCTCCTGAAGAAGAGGAGCGCGCCGGTCCCGGCTACAAGGGCCTTGAGCAGCTGAATCCAGGCGAGGCTTCGCGGAGAGTCGAAGAGATAGTAGACGAGATCGTAAACCGAGTATTGGGACCATCGAGTGAAAGGGACGCCGGCGAACATGTACGGGTCCCAAAGAGGGATCCGGCCGGCTCGGATCTCTCGCGAGGCGAACCGGCGGGCGGGCTCGAACGCCAAGACCGGGTCGGCGAGCGTTCGCTCGTGGGGGACGATCTTCTCCGTCTCCGGCGTGCGCGGCAGGTACACGCTCTGCTGAGCGAGCATGTCGAGGGAGAGGAGCAATTTCCGCCCGGAGAGAGAAGGCCAGAAGAGGATCACCTGACAAGCAAGGATGGCGAGGACGACGACAACCAGCGATGTCGGTCGTCCCGAGCGGGGTCGTGCGGCGGCCACTGATCGAAAGAAGCGTGAAACGATCATGACGCGAGGGCCAGCGTACTACGGTGCTCGATCGCATGTCCACCAGGAAAGTCGGTTTGGAGCTCGTTGACGGGGGCGGGGGGCGCCGGGCCTCGGGACGTGCCGTCACTATTTCGTACTACCCGCGCTCGATGCGTCGGAGGCACCCGATGGCCCGAAGCAGCCGACTCCTTTCCATCCACCCCGAGCAAGCTTGGCAAGCTTTGCCATCCTCCGCCTGTCCCTTCTCGCCTCGTCGTTGGCGAGCCTCTCCGGGCCAGCCGGTGCGGTGGAGCCTTTTGTCCAGGAGGAGAACATCCTTCCCGATCCGGAGTGCGTCACATGCGTGCCATTGAAGGCGGTCGTTGCCGAACACGAAACCGGCAACCCCGCTGACGATGCAAGATTGCCGGTTCTTCATGTTGGTGGAGGCGGCGGGAATCGAACCCGCGTCCGAAAGCGGTTCCGCGAAGGAGTCTACGTGCGTGGCCTGATCATTTAGGTGTCGTCCTTTCCCGTCTCCGATCGGCAGGATACGAGAAGGACCGAGCCCTAAGGTCTCGCCTCTCCCCCCGGGCCAAGGATCGAGGCCAGCCCGCGTTTGTCGACGCCCGTTTCCCCCCGCACGGGCGCGGAGAGAGCGGACGGACTACCTGTTGTTAGGCAGCCAGTGCCAAGTTATCGTTGGCAGTTGTGTTCTCTCACCGTTTTGACGAGGTCGGCGAGAACTCCTCGGCACGCGGCCTTCGCTTACTACGCCCCCGTCGAATCCATTCGCCCCCATTTCTCGATCGAGGATCGACGGACGGCCGTTCGGCGCGTCCACACACAGTATCGCTCGGATCAGCCTCCTCCGCAATACGATCGGCGGCCTGCACGCGCCCGGCGGCCGGCGCGGCCCGGCCCGGCCCGGCGATCCGGAAGAGGACGCCCCGAGGAGGGACCCGACCGCTAATTTCTTCAATGGCAAGATGTTGCGCCGTTCGATCGGCCGGGGCGACCGGGATTCCCTTTCGGTGACGATGAACCTACAGGCGACGATCACCTTGAACCGTCCGAACCGCTCGCCGCTCGTGACCGTGATCCCGCTGGTTCAGACCGTCGACAACTTGACCACATACGACGGGGTGATCGATTTCGGCGGCACGTCCGGCCGGACCGCTTCGCCTTCCGGGCGAGTTCTCTCCCTTTCTGATAGACTCGCCTCTCGGACTCCCGGCATCTCGGTTCGATCTCCATCCCCTCGGCGGGAGAAGAGGAGCCTCATGAGCACGAAGATGAACTCCGGAAAGGCCGCGTCTCCGCGGCCCTCCGCACGAAGCGCCGAAGGGAAGGCGTTCCCGCCGACCCGACTGGTCGGCCTCATCGGCAAGGAACCGTCCTTTTGGACCGTGGACGATCTCATCGCTCTCTTCAAGGAGCAGGGGCTCCGCCTCGTGAGCCTGATGCACGTCGGGGGGGACGGTTGGCTGAAGACGCTCGACTTCGTCCCTCGGAGCGAGGGCCACCTCCGCGACATTCTCGAGGGGGGAGAGCGGGCCGACGGCTCCAGCCTCTTCCGGGGGACCGGAATCGAGGTCGGGCGTTCGGACATCGTGCTTCGGCCCCGCCTGGAAAGCGCCTTTCTGGATCCTTTCGCCTCGCTCCCCACCCTCGCCGTTCTCTGCGGCCACTTCGGCAGGGACGGACGGCCTCTCCCCGAATCCCCCGACACGATCGTCCGCGCCGCGTACGACAGGCTTCGGGAGAGGACGGGGATCGATCTCTTCGCCCTCGGCGAGGTCGAGTACTTCCTCGGGAAGAGGCCCGAGGAGAGCGACGTCTACGGCGCCGACGATCGGGGCTACCACGCGAGCTCCCCCTTCGTCTTCGGCGAGGAGCTCCGCCGCCGCGCGCTCGAGGCGCTCGCGGAGATCGGTTTACCCATCAAATATGGACACAGCGAGGTCGGCTACATCGGGGCGAGGGACACGGACGATTTCATCTGGGAGCAACACGAGATCGAGCTTGCGCTCACTTCTCTCCCGCAAGCGGCGGAGGCGGTCGCCCTCACCCACTGGGTTCTTCGCAATCTCGCGCACAAGCGCGGCATGCGGGCGAGCTTCGATCCGATCATGCGGAAGGGACACGCGGGGAGCGGTCTCCACTTCCACTTCTCGCCGGTCGTGAAGGGGAAGCACGCGGCCGATCGGACGGCGGCCGGCACGTTCAAGGAACCGGCGAAGTGGCTTCTCGGCGGGCTCGTCCATCTCGGCGCTGCGCTGATGGCCTTCGGGAACCGAACCGGCGGTTCGTTCGCGAGGCTCTCGCAGGGGAAGGAATCCCCTCACTCGGTGATGTGGGGAGATGCGGACCGGAGGGCCCTGGTCCGGATCCCGATCTCCGCGCGCACCGAGAAGGGG
>VGIW01000083.1 GCA_016867715.1 Candidatus Eisenbacteria bacterium
GAACCGTGATCCCTCCCTCGCCGAGGTCCGCCGCGACGAAGCGCACGGCGCTCCCCCAGCCGGGCATCGGGCGATGATCGGGCGGCATCGGTCCGGGCGGCTCCACGCCGTCCGGGGGCGCCCATCCGCGGAAGACGCCGTTCGGGCCGGCGGGCTCGTCCGGATCGCCCCCCGGTTCTCCCCACGGCCCCATCCACGGCGGGTCCATCTCCTCGAGCGTCCCGAGCGCGAGCGGATCGACCGACCATTCGTACTCGAGATCCGCCATCACTTCTCCCCACTCGTTCGCGCCGTACGCGAAGAATGCCGCCTCCTCGCCGGGCGAGAGCGTGATCTCATAAGGGTACAGATCGACGGAGGTCAGGGTCCCGCGCGGAACGACCGCGAGATCGATCGTGTTCCTCCAGGTTGCGCCCTCGACCCCCACGGTGATCCAACCGCGCATCTCCTCGGCGATCGGAGAAGCCGCCGTGAAGCGCACAATGCTTATGGATGAAGGATCGAACCCTGGAGGATAAGGCCCCGGCGGTTCCGGCGGTACCGCCCCCCCGCTGTCCCTCGGAGGAGAGGGGTCCGTGTTCCCGCTCGCGCCGCTCTCCGCCGCGCCGCCGGGCCAGGCGTTCCCCCACAAGAGCCCCCGCAGGATGAGCTCCACTTCCTCGGGTGTGAGGCCCTCCACGACCTCGATCGTCCCGAGCGAGGCAGGCACCGCCTCCCACACGAGCGGGACGCCGCTCGCGATGTTCCCCGCGCCGTTGATTGCGTACGCGGCGAGATAGCGGCTCTCCCCCTCGGGCACGCTGAGGTAATGCGGCGGGTGCACGATGATCCGCGCGATCTCTCCATCCGCGACCACCTCAACGTCGGCGGCCGCGCTCAGCGTATCGCTGAACGAGGCGATTACCCGGCCGCGCCCGACCGCGGTCCCGATGAAGATCCCCTCGCGCGAGATCACGCCGATCGGCGCCTCCGATTGAATCGACCACGTGGGACGATGCGGCGAGGACGGGAAGTCCTCGGCGCCCCCCGCGTTCCACCATCGGGGCCCGATGAAGAACTGGACACTCTCGAGAATGCCGACGCGCGCAGACTCCGGGTAGATCGCGATCTCCCCGATCGCCGCGTCGGCGGGAAGGACCGTCACGTCGACGGTCACCGTCTCGCCCGAATGAATGCTGATCCGCACCCGGTTCGATTGATAGGGCCCGCTCGTCGGCGGCTCGACGATCACCGTGAAATCGCCGCGGCCGAGACCGGGGAACTCGAAGGAACCGTCCTCCGCCGTCACCGCGACGAGATCGGTCCCCTCAATCCGGACCGTTGCCCCCGCGAGAGGCGCCTCTCCGGAGGAGTCGACAACCCGTCCCTTCAGGGCGCCCGGTTGATCTACGGGATCGACCGTGTTGCCGTTGTCCGAGCAGGAAGCGAAGAGAAGCGTGATCGCGAAGACGACCGAAACGAGACGAAACGTGCGCATGACCGTCCCTCCTTAGGCTCTACAACTCAAGAGAGTATCATCAGTTAGGGGGACCGTCAATTGCCCTTTTCGTTCACCTCGGGAGGGTTCGCCCGTTCCTTTTCGTGCGCGTCGGGACGGCACCCGTCCCGGAAGCCGGTCGCTCAGGTGGGGACCCCGAGCCTGGGAAGAACGACCCACACCAACAGGAAGTAGATCGCGAGCACCGCGAGCACAACCAGTCCGTTCATCGATCTCCGCGCGTCCTTTCTCATCAAGACTCGTCCGGGGCCTTCGATGTCGAGCTCACGGCCGCCTGCAATGCTTCTCTCGCCATCATCGTTCTCCCCTTCACAAATGTATATCGGTTTTCGGTACCTGATACCTTTTCCGGACCAGGAGGCGCCCGGAAAGAGGATGTCGCGACAAAGGTATCTGATACCGAACGGATGCCGAACGGTTCGGGAGCTTGCGACGGAAGGGGTTAGGGCCCCGACGGCTTCCGCGCCCGATACCTTTCGGTGAATAGGGTATCAGGTACCGATTGCGGACCGAATAAGGTATCAGGTACCGATCGTACCGATCGTGCGCAATCTCTCCCCGAACGCCGGCGCGGCGAGGAAGAAGAAGATCGGCGCGAGATAGTTGTGGTGGAAGATCCGCGACAGGAAGAGAAAGACGAGAAGGAAGAGCGCGAAGGAAACGAGAAGCGCCGCGACCGATCCGTCCGCGCGCACGCGGCGAAGAAGAACCCACCCGAGCGGCAAGAGGATCGGGATCTGAAGGAGCGCGAACGGGAAGTAGTGATAGACGCTCGGGACCGCGCCGAGCGCGGCGAGGAGATACCCGAGCCCGAAGCCGGGCGTCCCGCCGAGCGGGTAGCTCACCTCCGCAAGCCCCGTGTTGAACGCCCACGTATCGTCGAGAAACGCGGCCGCGTCCCATAGAAGAAACGGAACGACGAAGACCGCGATCGGCAGAAGCCCCGCCCGCGCCGCGCACATTCCCGATCGAAGCGTCCGCGCCCAGCTCCGCTCGCGCGACCCCGCGGCGACAACGAAGAAGGGAACAAAGAGAAACGCGAACTGCTTCGTCGCGCACGCGCCGCCGAGGAGAAGCGCCGCGCCCCGCATGCGCCTCGACAGAAGAAGGTGCGCGGCCGCGACGAGCATCGCCGCGGCGATCACGTCGTTCCTCCCCTGCACGAGATGCGGAACGAGAAAGGGGTTCAACCCCCAGAGCGCGGCAAGCAGAAGCTTGCGCTCCGGGTCCGCGCTCCAACGAACGACGAGAAGAAACGGAAAAAGATAGAAGAGCAGATGGAGGAACCGCGCGTCGTATCCCCCGAAGACTCGCTCGCCGAGCACGAGAAACGGCGCGTGCGCGAGAAACGCGAGCGGGAAATATGGGAGATGGACGATCGCCGGATTTCCGGGGCCCCATTCGAGACCGGCCATCGGCGTCGATCGAAAATCGGCCGCGTAGGGGTTCTCGCCGCGGAGGAGGAACCGAACCGCCTCTTCGGTCTGAACGACGCCCCCGTCGTGCGCGTGGCCGCGAGCGCCCGTTTGGAAGCGGAGCGCGATCTCGGCGGCGGCGGGGAGAAAGACCAGAAGGAGAACGAGAACCGCGAGAAGCGCTGCGCGCGCGCGCATCGATCCGCGAAGAAGAACGCGAAAGGAGACGAGCGCGTAGAGAATCAGGATCGCGACCGCGAGGATCGTCTTGATCGCGCCGATCGGGTTCCGGACGAGGCTCTTCTCGAAGAGCCGCGCGAACGGTCCGCCCGCCCCCGCGAGATCGCCGAGCTCCTTCCCGAACTCGAGAAGCCCCTCGCTCGGCAGAACGAGAAAGACGAGCAGGAAGAGAAGCGCGGCGTCGATCGGGATCCTCGCGCTCCCCCGGCCGCCCGTGTCTTCCATCGCTCGTGCTCCCTCCGCGACGATCCTAGGCGAAGACGCTCCTCGTCTCCACACTTTCGAAGAGCCGCCGGCTTCGATCGGGCTAAAGAACCTTGAGCGCGACGAGCGTGAGATCGTCCTTCGAAGGACCGGGCGCGAAGGAACGCGCCTCGCGGAAGAGGACCTCCACGATCCCCTCGGCGGAGAGGCGGCGGCTCCGGACCAGGAGCTCGGCGAGCCGATCCTCGCCGAAGAACGCCCCTTCCTCGGAGCGCGCCTCCGTCATTCCGTCCGTGTAGAAGAGGACCGCGTCGCCCGGAGCAAGATCGGTCCGCACGACCTCATAGCGCCCCCCGGGCTCGACGCCCAGGATGAGCCCGCGCGGACGAATGCGCTCGGCGCGGCGCGAGGACGCCCGAGCGATCAGAGGGGGCGGGTGGCCCGCGCTCGCCGTGTGGAGGCGCTTCTTCCTCGCCTCCAAGCGGGCCGCGACGAGCGAGAAGAGAAGGTTCGCGCATGAAAGATCCCGATAGAGGAGAAGGCTCGCCTTCGCGAGAACGCGGCCCGGGTTCCTCGCTTCGGCTGCGCAGGCGAAGACGGCCGCGCGCGCGCTGCTCATGAGAAGCGCGCTCCCGAGATCGTGCCCCCCGACATCGCCGAGGACGATCGTCGCCCCGCCCCGTCCGTCGGGAAGATACCCGTAGGTGTCCCCGCCGATGCTCGCGGCCGCCTCCGAGCGCCCAGAGATTTCCGCGCCCGCGAGCCTCGGGGCTTCTTTCGGGAGGAGCGCCGCCCGGATCTCGCGCGCAACCACAAGGTCTCGCTCGAGACGCTCCCTTTCCCGCCGTTCCCGATGGAGACGCGCGTTCTCCATCGCGATCGCCGCCTGTGCGCTCACCGCGGCGAGGATCTTGAGATCCCCCGAGGCGAACGGCCCCCGGCTCTCCGGCCCGGCGAGCACGATCATTCCGAACGGATCCTCCTCCGCCCCGCGCGAGGGGCGGAGGATCGGCGCGGCGGCGAGCGGACGGGATGATTCCTCCGCGAGCGCGGGCCCTCGTCGTCTCACCGCCTCCGCGAGGAGCTCGCTCCCCGCGGGCGGAAGGCTTCTCGCTCCTTCCTTCGCGAGCGCCTCCCAATCGGTCCCTCTTCGCGCGAAGACCGCTCCGCTCTCCGCGCGAAGAAGCGAGACAAGCCGCCGGAGAGCCGCGCGCGCGATTTCGTCTTCCTCGAAACGGCAAGCGAGATCGCCGCCGAGATCATAGAGGAGGTTCACTTCCTCGTAGCGCTCGACGATCTCGCCCGCGAGGCTCTTCAGTTGGTAGTCCGCCTCGAGGGTGTTCTCGAGGTAGAGCGCCGCCGCGCGCGCAATCGAATCCGCGCGTCTTTCGTCGTGTTCGAAGCCCCGAATCACGACCCGTCCGGCGGCGCTTCCCCGAACGCGAAGCGCGCGCGCCGCGAGAGGTTTCGACGCCGCGATCTCGGCCTCTCCTCCGGTCCGCGCGACCACGGCCCCCGATGCATCCTCGATCTCGATCGAAAGAGAGAAGGCCGCGGCGAGCGCCGCCAGAAACTCCTCTTTTCTTGAGTCGTCAATCAACCGGCTGCGTTCGATCGCCCGCGGCACGCTCGTTCTCCAGTCCGCACGAGGGTTTCGGTGTTCGGCCGACGTCCGCTCCCCCATCGGCATCGCGCGCCGCGCGCTTGACGGCCCACGGGAGGCTCGCAGACGAACTCGCCGCAAAACAGAACAAGGAAGGTGAAATCGCGCGGTCTCGCTTCAGCGGGCGGATACGGCGACGAAGCCTTTGCGGCGGCAGCGCTCGAGAGAGGGAAGCGGGAGACGGGCGCGAAGCAGAACCCGGTCCCCTTCGAACCGGCGCTCGATCACCTCCCCCTCGCGATACACGCGCGCCACCTCCGCCGACTCGGCCGCGGGAATATCGAGAGTCACCTCGCGCCGCATGGCGACGAGAGCCTCTCGGATCTCCGCGCGGATTTCGTCCGCGCCCCGTCCGGTCCGCGCGCTCGCGGCGACCGCGGGCCCGAACCTCCGGGTCAGGTGGTTCACGACGAGGGGATCGCGCACGCGGTCCATCTTGTTCAGGACGAGAACCGTCGGCTTGTCGGATGCGCCGAGCTCGTCCAGCACTTCGTGAACCGTGAGGATCTGCCCCTCCGCGTCCTCGTTCGACGCGTCGACGACGTGAACGAGAAGATCCGCCTCGACAACCTCGGCGAGCGTCGCGCGAAACGACGCGACGAGCGCGTGCGGCAGCTTCCGAATGAAGCCGACCGTGTCCGAGATCACGACCGGGTAATCGCGCCCGACCTCGACGACTCGGCTCGTCGTGTCGAGAGTCGAGAAGAGCTCGTCCTCCGCTTTCACGTTCGCCCCGGACAGAAGGTTCAGGAGGGTCGACTTCCCCGCGTTCGTGTAGCCGACAAGCGCCGCCGTCGCGCACGCGCGCCTTCCCTTCCGCTGCACGTCGCGGCTCACCGCGAGCTTCTTCAGGCTCTTTTTGAGGAAATCGATTCTCTCGCGCACGCGCCGCCGGTCGACCTCGAGCTGCGTCTCGCCGGGCCCGCGCGTGCCGATCCCGCCCCCGAGCCGCGAGAGATGGTCCCACAGCCGCCGCAGCCTCGGGAGCGTGTACTCGAGCTGCGCGAGCTCGACCTGGAGCTTCGCAGTTTCCGTTCGCGCATGAATTGCGAAAATATGAAGGATTAACTCGCTTCGGTCGATGACCTTCGTGCGGAGCGCCTTCTCGAGATTTCGCCCCTGGGCGGGCGTGAGGTCGTTGTCGAAGAGGACGAGGCGCGCGTCGCTCTCGGCGAGAACGGCCGCGAGGGCGTCCACTTTCCCTTTGCCGATGTAGGTGGATCCCTCGATGCGCGTGCGCCGCTGCCGGAAGCGCCCGACGACCCGGGCCCCCGCCGTTCGCGCGAGCTCCGCCATCTCGTCGAGCGATCGCTCCACCGCGCGGAGGCTCTCTCCGGCGAGCCCGACCCCGACGAGAAGGGCGCTCTCCGCGCCGTCCCCGAGCGGGCTGCGCCCCTCGTGAAGATAGAGCGGCGCCTTCCTGTCCCGCCCGGGCGATCCCCGTGATTCCCGCTCGACCAACCCCGCTTACCCTTCCCCCTCGTCCGGGCGGCCGTTCTCGGTCGGGGCTCCGATCCCCGCTTCGCCTTCGTCCCCGTTCGCCTCGCCCTCCTCTTCCACCTCCTCGCGCACGACCGGAACCACGGCCATCACCTCGTCCCCTTCGTCGAGGTTGATCATCTTCACGCCTTGCGTGTTCCGCCCGAGCATCGAGACGCCGCTCACCGCGAGCCGAAGAATGATCCCGTTTCGCGTGATGATCATCAGCTCGTCCGAGTCGACGACCTCGCGGATGCCGACGAGAAGTCCGTTCCGCGCGCTCGCCTTCACGGTGATGACTCCCTTGCCGCCGCGGCGCGTCACTCGATAGTCGTCGATCGTCGTCCGCTTCCCGAAGCCCTTCTCAGTCACGACGACGATCGAGCCGTTTCTTTCGAGCGTGACCATTCCGATCACCTCGTCGTCGGAGTCGACCGTCGCCCCGCGCACCCCCTTCGCGGCGCGCCCCATCGCGCGGACTTCCTTCTCGTGAAAACGAATCGCCTTCCCCTTCGCCTTCGCGAGGACGATCTCGCGGTTCCCGTCGGTCACCTTGGCGCCGATCAGGCGATCGCCCTCCTCCATCGTGATCGCCACGATGCCGACGCGCCGCGGGTTCCCGAACGCCGAAAGCGGCGTCTTCTTGATCGTGCCGAGCCGCGTCGCAAGCACGAGGAACCGATCGTCGCGGAACTCGCGCACAGGAACGACCGCCGTGATCTTCTCCCCCTCGCGGAGGCGCACGAGGTTCACGATCGCCTTTCCCCGCGCGGTGCGGGCCGCTTGCGGCACCTGGTGCGCCTTGAGCCAATAGCAGCGCCCCTGGTCGGAGAAGCAGAGAAGGTAGGAGTGCGTCGAGGCGATGAAAAGCTGCTCGACGAAGTCGTCCTCCTTCACCGCCGCCCCCGCCACGCCCCGTCCGCCGCGGTGCTGCTTCCGGTACGTTCCCACGGGCAGGCGTTTGCTGTAGCCCGCGTGCGAGATCGTGATGACCATGTCCTCGTCCGCGATGAGGTCCTCGCTGTCGAAGGAAACGATGTCGTCGATGATGTCGGTCCGCCGCTCGTCCCCGAAACGCTCGCGCATCTCGAGGATCTCCTGCTTCAGTATCTCGCGGATGCGCGCCTCGCTCGCGAGAATTCCCTTCAGATTCTCGATCGTCTTGATGAGCTCGAGGTATTCCTCCTCGATCTTGCGCCGCTCCAGACCGGTCAGGCGCTGGAGGCGCATATCGAGGATCGCCTGCGCCTGTTTCTCGCTTAGGGAAAACCGCTCCATCAACCCGGATCGGGCCGTGTCCGGATCCGGCGAGGAACGAATCAGCTCGATGATCGCGTCGATGTGGTCGATCGCGACGCGAAGCCCTTCGAGGATGTGGGCGCGCGCCTCCGCTTTCGCGAGATCGAAGACCGTCCGCCGCCGCACGATCTCGTGCCGGTGCTTGATGAACTCGTCGAGGAGTTCGCGAAGCGTGAGCACGCGGGGCTTCTTTCCGACGAGCGCGAGAAGCGAGATGCCGAACGTGTCCTGCATCTGGCTTCTCTGAAAGAGCTGGTTCAGGATCACGCGGGTCGGCGCGTCCTTCTTCAGCTCGATCACGATGCGCATCCCCTTCCGGTCCGACTCGTCGCGGATATCCGCGATCCCCTCGACGCTCTCCTCGCGCACGAGGCTCGCGATCTTCTCGATCAACGCCGATTTGTTTACCTGATAAGGAATCTCGGTGATGACGATGCGCTCGCGGTCTTTCTTGTCCGTCTCGACGAACGTGCGGGCGCGCACCGTGACGCGCCCCTGTCCGCTGAGATACGCGCTCCGGATCCCCTCGACGCCGTGAATGATCCCGCCGGTCGGGAAGTCGGGGCCCTTCACGTAGTCGAGTAGCGCGACGTCCGGAAGATCCGGATCCTCGATGAGCGCGACGAGCGCGTCCGCCGTCTCGCGAAGATTGTGCGGCGGGATGCTCGTCGCCATGCCGACGGCGATCCCCGAGCACCCGTTCACGAGGAGGTTCGGGAACTTGCCCGGAAGAACGACCGGCTCGTCCTTCGTCTCGTCGTAGTTCGGGACGAAGTCGACCGTGTCTTTCTCGAGATCCTCCAGTAGAAAGACGGCGGGCGCGGTCATCCGGGCCTCGGTGTAGCGCATCGCCGCCGGCGGATCGCCGTCGATCGAACCGAAGTTCCCCTGCCCGTCGACGAGCGGATAGCGCATGTTGAACGGCTGCGCGAGGCGGACGAGGGTCGGATAGATCACCTGCTCGCCGTGCGGGTGGTAGTTTCCCGACGTGTCGCCCGCGATCTTCGCGCACTTCCGGTGCTGGCTTCCCGGCCCGAGATTGAGATCGTTCATGGCGACGAGAATCCGCCGCTGCGACGGCTTCAGTCCATCCCTCACGTCCGGGAGCGCGCGCTGAATGATCACGCTCATCGCGTACGTGAGGTACGACTCCTTCATCTCTTTCGCGAGACGAACCGGAAGCACCGTTTCCTGAGACATACTTCTTTCCGCCTAAATATCTAGGTTCGCCACGGACGCCGCGTTCTCCTCGATGAACGCGCGCCGCGGCTCCACTTCCTCGCCCATGAGAACCGTGAAGATGTGATCCGCCTCGGCCGCGTCCTCGAGCGTCACGCGGAGCAAGGTGCGGTTCTCGGGGTTCATCGTGGTCGACCAGAGCTGCTCGGGGTTCATCTCGCCGAGGCCCTTGTAGCGCTGCACGGCCGCCCCTTTTCTCCCCTCGAGCCCCGCAAGGATCCGGTCGCGTTCCGCGTCGTTGTACGCGTACCACTCCTGCTTCCCCTTCCGCACGCGATAGAGCGGAGGCTGCGCGATGTACACGCGGCCCGACTCGATGAGCGGCTTCATGTGCCGGAAGAAGAAGGTGAGGAGGAGCGTGCGGATGTGCGCGCCGTCGACATCCGCGTCGGTCATGATGATCACGCGCCCATAGCGCGCCTTCTCCGCGTCGAACTCGTCCTCGCCGATCCCGGTCCCGAGGGCGGTGATGATCGTCCGGATTTCCTCGTTCGAGAGGACCTTGTCGAGCCGCGCCTTCTCGACGTTGAGAATCTTCCCCTTGATCGGGAGGATCGCCTGGAACGCGCGGTCGCGCCCTTGCTTCGCGGAGCCGCCGGCCGACTCGCCCTCGACGATGTAGATCTCGCACCGCTCCGGCTCGCGGATCGAGCAGTCGGCGAGCTTTCCCGGAAGGTTGCCGCTTTCGAGCGCGCTCTTCCGGCGGGTCAGCTCGCGCGCTTTGCGCGCCGCCTCGCGGGCCCTCGACGCGGAGATCGACTTCTCGAGAATCCGCCGCGCGATCGATGGGTTCGTCTCGAGCTGCTCGCCGAGCCACTCCCCGACGACCGATTCGACGACGCCGCGAACCTCGCTGTTGCCGAGCTTCGTCTTCGTCTGTCCCTCGAACTGGGGGCCGAGGAGCTTCACGTTCACGACCGCGGTGAGCCCCTCGCGGACGTCTTCCCCGCTGAGCGGCGACGCGCTTCCCTTGATCATTCCCTCTTTGTTGCCGTACGAGTTGAGCGACCGCGTGAGCGCGGTGCGGAAACCGCTGAGGTGCGTGCCCCCCTCGATCGTGTTGATCGAGTTGGCGTACGAGAACACGTTCTCCTGGTACGTCGTGTTGTATTGGATGGCCACCTCGACCGTGACCGTGTCTCTCTCCTTGCTCACGTAGAGCGGATCGTGCAGAACCTCCTTGTTCCGGTTCAGCATCTTGACGTACTCGACCAGCCCGCCCTCGTAGCAGAAGATGTCCTCGGCCCCCTTCCCGCGCTCGTCGGTGATCTGGATCCGAAGTCCCTTGTTCAAGAACGCGAGCTCCCGCATCCGCGGGGCGAGGACGTCGTAGTCGAACTCGATGCTCTCGAAGATCTCCCGGTCGGGGAGGAACGTCGCCTTGGTCCCCGTTCGGTCGGTTTCTCCCACGACCTCCAGGCCGGACGTCGTCTCCCCGCGCTCGTAGGTCTGCCGATAGATCTTTCCGTCCCGATAGATCTCGAGGTGAAACCACTCCGAGAGCGCGTTCACGACCGAGACCCCGACCCCGTGGAGACCGCCCGACACCTTGTAGCTCCGCGAGTCGAACTTGCCGCCCGCGTGGAGCATCGTCATCACGACCTCGGCCGCCGGCTTCTTCTCCGTCGGGTGCTCATCCACCGGAATCCCGCGCCCGTTGTCGACGACCGTGACGGAGTTGTCCTTGTGGACGGTCACCTCGATCGCGTCGCAGAAGCCGCCGAGCGCCTCGTCGATCGAGTTGTCCACGACCTCGTACACGAGGTGATGCAGTCCGCGCTCCCCCGTGCTCCCCACGTACATCGCCGGCCGGAGACGCACCGCCTCCAGCCCCTTGAGCACGGTGATCTTGTCGGCATCGTAGCCGCCGGCGTCGACGCTCTGGTTGTTCGTCTTCCGGTTTCTAGGTTTCGTCTCTTCCATCGCGCCGTCTTCTTCCCGCCGGATGGGCGCCCCATTTGCGCCGCTCGTCGTCCGCGACGAAGAGGATCTCTTCGATCTCGTCGCCCCCGGCTTTTTCGTGCAGCTTGCGGAGGATGTCCTCCTTGAGGAACTGAAGCTCGTGCATCCACGCCGACCCGTTCACGCCGACGAAGAGCGTCTTCCCGCGCACTTCGAGGGGCCACGCCCGCTCCGCGATCTTCGCCCCGACGGTCTCCTCCCAGCCGAGAAGAGCCGCGTGCCGGCGCACGCGATCGTTGAGACCTCGTCGTTCGAGGAGCGAAGCGAGAACCTCTCCGATGGTCATCCACTTACCGCTCAAGGACGAGCGCTCCTTCCTTTTCGAGCGCGAAACGGTCCGCCCCGCGCACGTGCCGGGCGAGCGCCTCCCGGTCGGTGCCGGTCGCGAACACCTGGCCCTCCGCCGCCAGGCGCTCCGCGAGCGCCTCGGAACGGCTCTCGTCGAGTTCGGTGAAGACGTCGTCGAGGAGGAGGATCGGCTCTTCCCTCGTGCGCGCCTTGATGAGACGCGCCGCGGCGATCTTGAGGGCGAGCACGGCGGTTCGATGCTGGCCCCGCGATCCGAACGTTCGGATCGGCTTGCCGTCGAGAAGGATCGAGACATCGTCCCGGTGCGGCCCGATCGACGTCCGCCCCGTGCGGAGATCCGCCGCCCGCCGCTCCCTGAGCGCCGCGAGAAACGCCTCCTCCGAACGCATCTCCGCCTCTTCCGCTCCCGGCACGTAGACGATTGCGAGCTTCTCGCCTCCCCCGAGATCGCAGTATGCTTCCTCCGCGATCGGACCGATCGTGCCGATCGCCTCTTCTCTCATCGCGAAAAGGGGAATGGACCACGAGGCGAGTTGGCGGTCCCACGTGTCCAGGTGCGCGGCCCCGCTCCCGGCGAGCCCGTCGCGCAGAAGGCGCGCGCGTTGCCGGTGCGCGCGGCCGTACTCTTGCAGCGACCGGAGGTAGCGCGCGCTCAGGCTGCACAGCGTGAGGTCGATGTACCGCCGGCGCCCCTCGGGCTCCCCGGCGGTGATCTCCACGTCCTCGGGTGCGACGCAGACGACCCCGCAGCGGCCGATCATCGAGCTCAGGCGCTCCGCCTCCTTGCGATCGACGCTCCCTCTCTTCCCGTTCTCCTCGTCGAACGAGATCGCGAGCGTCGTTCGCGTCCCCTCCCCCCCGCGGAACTCGCCGCTCACGGCGAACGCCCGCGCCCCGAAGCGGACCATCTCCGCGTCTCGCCGCGTGCGATGTGATCGCGTCGTTCCGAGCACGAAGATCGATTCGAGAAGGTTCGTCTTCCCTCTCCCGTTCGGGCCCCAAATCGCGGCGGAGCGTCCGGCGAAATCGACCTCCAGCTCCCGGAAGTTCCTGAAATCGACGAGCCTGAGCCTCTCGAGCGTCACCTCCCGATCGCGCCCCCGCCCGCTTCACTCCGCCAGGCGAAGAGGCATGAGCAAACAGAAGTAGTTCTCATCGGCCTCTTGTTCGACCGGCTCGAAGAGCGCCGCCTTGATCGGTGTGTCCAAGCGAACCTTCACCCGGTCGCCATCGATGTTCCTCAAAATGTCGGTGAGGTAGAGGGCGTTATATCCGACATCCATCTTCTCGTCCGCGTACTCGACCGCGACGTGATCCGTCGCCTCGCCGAGATCCGGGGTGTTCGAGCGGAAGGTCATCGTCTCCTTGTCGATCGTGACTTGGACCTGGTGCGTCAGCGTGTCGGAAAGAATCGCGACACGCCGGCACGCGGTGATCGCCCCCGCGCGCTCCACGACCGCGATCTTGTTGTTGCTTTTCGGGATGACCTGCTCGTAGCGCGGGAAGGGTCCCTCCAGGAGGCGCGAGTAGACCACGGTCTCTCCGAAGGAGAAGACGAGATAGTTGTTGTCGACCGTGATCTCCACGCCCGCCTCGTCCGAATCGCCGAAGAGATGAACCATCTGGCCGAGCGCCTTCGGCGAGACCAAGAACTCCTTCCTCCCCTTGACGGGGAACTTTCCGCTCTTCTCGATCTTGGCGAGGCGGTAGCCGTCGGTGGCGACCATCTCCATGCGGAGGGGCTCGATGCGCCAGAAGATCCCGTTCAGCGCGGGTCTCGTCTCGTCCTTCGAGACCGCGAACGCGGTCTTCCCGATCATCCGTCGCAGCGTCGCGGCGGGGAGCGAGATCTTCTCCTTCGACTGGATCGCGGGAACCTTTGGAAACTCCTCTTCCGCGATCCCCATGATCGCGTAGCGCGTCTCTCCGCATTCGATCCGGATTCGCGTCTCCTCCTCCAAACGGATGCGAATCGGCGCCTCCGGAAGAAGACGGACGATCTCGCCGAGGCGCCGCGCGGGAACCGTGATCACCCCAGGCTCCTCGACCTTTCCCGAGACCGTCGTGTAGATCGAGGTGTCGAGATCCGTCGAGACGACCGTGATCGCGTCGCTCTTCGCGTCGAGGAGGAGATTCGAGAGCACGGGCAGGGTCGTCTTGGGCGGAACGACATGAAGAACGAGGTCCAGTGTCTTCGAAAGGTCCGCCTTGTCGATCACGAATTCCATGAACATCCTCCTCGCGAGGGATCGATCCCGCGCGCGCGGGACGAACGCCCCCATTCAAGCCGCAGTATAGGGAAAAGGGGTGGGACCGGCAAGGGAAAAGACCCGCCTGCGGGAACCAATAATTCCTTTCGTTTCAATAAGATACGGATGTCTCGGCGCGCGAGATTCAGGGTATCCCGCCTCGCGCGCGAAACTGCCTGCGAGACTCGGGAGGAACCCCCTTCTTCTTCTCTCTTCTTCTTTTCTTGATCTCTTCAGTAGTAGGAGTAGGTCCCTTGGATATGTGGATGGATGGGCGCCGCGAGGCTATCTCCTTTTTCGATCTCTCTTCGGCGATCGCGGTTCTCCACGGGGAGTGTGCACCACCGAGGTCGCTGTCCAGCGTTATCCCCAAGGCGGCGGGAAACGCGGTCTCTCGCCTCGAAGAATCCGCCCCTCGTCCACACG
>VGIW01000084.1 GCA_016867715.1 Candidatus Eisenbacteria bacterium
CATCACTCGCATGCTCTCTTCGCCTCCTCTCATCGTTCTACGGACACGCCGCTCCGGCCGCCAAAGCCTGCGCGTATTTCGCCGTGTCCTGGAAGTTCACCGCTCCGTCCGGGCTCCCGTTCAGGTTCCCGCAATAGCCCGTCCCCGTGCTCAAGAACTGCGCGTACAACATCGTGTCCTGGAAGTTCGTCCTGCCGTCCCCGCTGAAATCGGGACTTCGAACGGTCGCCGACGCCGAACCGGTCAGCGGCATCGACTTCACCTCCGCCGTTACAGTCACCTCCCCGCAACCGCCCACATGCTCCACCTCGAACGTCACCTCGCCCGAAGCGTTCGTCGCCACGGTCGACGCGAACTCCGCCAGGTGGGTCCGCGTCACGCAGAAGATCATGCCCTTTCCGAGGGACGAGACGCCGTCGAGCATCACCACGACGTCTCCCGCCGGAACCCCGGCGACCGGGTTGCCGTCTCCGTCCCGCACCGTCACCGTGATCGCGAGCACCGAATCCCCAAGACCGTCCGGACGAAGCATCACGTCGTCGTTCACCGCCACAGTCGAGAGATCCGGATCGATCCCCACCCCGACATGCACGGAGGCGATGTAGGGAGTGCGGTTGAAGTAGGTCACCGTCAAGGTGATGTCTTCGTCCGTCGGGAGGGCCCCCTCGATCGCGATCGTCGCGTTTCCGCTCGCGTTCGTCATGGCGGAGCCGAGGTAGGCTCCGTTGTACGAGAGCGCGCAGAGGGCGCGGTAGAGGCCCGGAACCGAAACCGCGAAGCTCGTCGCCCCTTCGTCGATGTCCGGGTCGTGCACGACCGTAAGAGCCGCCGGGGTGTTCGTGCGCACACGGACGGACGGATCGCCGAAGACATGCCACGTCTTGAACATGTTGACCCCGTCCGTTCCATACTCATCCATCATCCGGCACGAGCCGTTGAACGCGAGACCCGCGAAGGTCCGCTTCTGCTCGGCGACGAGAAGATCCACCATCTCGTCCTGACCGCACATCGGCGAGTTCCACGACTGGTTGATCGACGAAGCATAGATGCCGATCGCGCCGGTCGGCATGCCGCCGTTCGTCGCCCGCATCCAAGCCTCCGCGAAGCAGACCGAGTACGTGAAGTTCCCGTTCACGCAGGCCACGTCGAAGATGAACGGAAGCATGTTGTGGTTCACCAGCGCGTTGATATGCGAAACCGAGAAGCCGGTGGTTCCCCAAGAGGTCGTCGACCCGTGGCCGCAGTAATTGATAATGCTCCGGCCGTTGTTCAGGGCGTTCGTCACCTGGGAGGCCGTGGCCGTCGGATCGTAGATGCGGTCCACTTCCGTGTAGGTGAAGGCCAGAAGATCGACCCGGATGTTGTCCATGTGCTGATTGTCGTACTCGCCGTCGTCCCCCGGCCCCTGGTTCGACGCGATCCCCGTCCCCTTGTGATACCAGGTGGCGCCGCCCATCGGATCGCGCTCGTAAGTGACCGTCCGCTGCACCTGCGTTTGGACGTGGGCGACCGTCGACGCCGAGAAGCGCCCGACCAGAATATCGGGGTAGTTGTCCCCGCCGGCGAGAAGCGAGTAGCTCGGGTCCGAAGCGCCTCCCGCGGCGGTCGGATACGCGACCTCCGCCGCGTCTCCCACCAGGAGAACGAACGCCAAGTTCGTCGTGTTGTACTTGTTCTGGATGTAGCTCTTGATCGACGTCGCGTTGTTGCCGATCGTTGAAACATTGACCATCGTGGTCTTGATTCCCATCTGGTTCTTCCATTGAACCAGCGGGAGCATCGCATTGTAGAACGCGTCATGCGTGATGACCAGCATCTCGCCGATCTCGCCCACCGGAACGTAACGCATCGGCTCGAAGTTCAAGAACTGACGCTCGTAGATCTGATAGAACTCATCGCTCATCTGATCGCGATGGTGCATCGTGAGCTCGTTCACGCCGCCCGGACCGACGCGGCGCACCTCCACGACGACATGCGTGTACACGCGGAGCACGCCGGAAGCCGCGTTGTACTGGAGAGGCTGGACGACAACGGTAAGCCCGCGGAAATCGCGAAGGATGTAAGGCTCCCGCCCCCACGCGACCTCGCTCGGATACCATTCGTTTCGGCCGTAGATCGCGCCGAACTCGTACGGAACCGACGCCGGATCCACGGTGCGGTCCAACACGCCTTTCGAGGGGACCGCTCGGATTCCGGGAACGTCCTCGAATCCCGCGGAAAGGACCGAGATCTCCATGTGTCCCTCATCCGGGATCACGACACTCCGACACACATGGGGAAGCTCCGGAAAGCCCTTCTCGAGGATGTTGCTCTCCCCGCCGAGAGAGATCACGTCGTACGCGACCCCTCCGATGTCCACGGCGGTTCGATCGAAGCCTCCGATCTCGTACTCGAGAACGATCCGCTCGTCGTTCGATTCGAGCACGCGAACCGCAAGCTCCTCCGTCCCCTCTCCGACGGCGATCCACTCCCCGAGACAGGGGGTCACCGCGAGAAGGAGACTTCCCACCAGTAGCGCCAGTCGTTTCATACCATCCTCCTGGGGTCTCCGGCGAGACCGCGGATACGGGTTACACTTGACTTTCGGTTCCTCGTTCAAGCGCCGGTCTTGAGTCTACCACGCCGATTAACCGCTTGTCAATATGATAGATACGAATGCCCTTCTCGTTCGTCTCCCGCCTATGGGCACGCGGCCGCCGCCGCCAAAGCCTGCGCGTACTTGATCGTGTCCTGGAAGTTCACCGCTCCGTCCGGGCTCCCGTTCAGGTTCCCGCAGTAGCCCGTCCCCGCGTTCAACAACTGCGCGTACAACATCGTGTCCTGGAAGTTCGTCTGCCCGTCCCCATTGAGGTCCGGGCTCCGTACCGTCCCCGACGCCGGGTTCGTAAGAGCGATCGCCTGCACCACCGCCGAAACCGTCACCTCCCCGCAACCGCCCGCATGCTCCACCTCGAACGTCACCTCGCCCGAAGCGTTCGTCGGCTCTGTCGAATACAGAATCAACTCGTCCGTCCCGCTCGCGCAGAACTTCATCGCTCGACCATTCAACGATGCCCCGTCGAGCGTCACCGCCACGTCCCCCGCCGGTATCCCCGCGACCGGGTTCCCGCTCCCGTCCCGCACAGTCACCGTGATCGCGAGCACCGAATCCCCAAGACCGTCCGGACGAAGCATCACGTCGTCGTTCACCGCGATCGTCGAAAGGTCGGGATCGATTCCGGACCCGACGTGAAGCACGACCGGAACGAGAACGACCGGCGTGCTCTCGTCGTCCGACCCCACGCGGATGTCGGCGGCGTAATCGCCCGTCGCCAGAGCGGTCGCATCGAACGTGACCGCGACCGTGTCCGTGTGGCCCGCGGGAATCGCGCCGCCCGGAGGATCGAACGAAAGCCAAGAAACTCCGGTCGCGAGAACCGACACGTCGTCGATGAACCACCCGGAGTACTGATTGTATAGCGCGTCCGTCGTGTCGAAGTGGAAGCGGATCTTCACGACCTGCCCGGCGTACGGGGTGAGGTTCAGAGAGACGAGCCGCCACCCGCCGCTCGATCCGGACGTTCCGCCGCGAAGAGACGTCCACGTGGCGCCGCCGTTCGTCGAGATCCCCACGTTGCAGAAGTCGTACCCGGTCTCCGTGCTGAAGGTCTCGTAGAACTCGAGCGTGAGGGGCGGGGTCGCGCCGGCGAGATCGATGCTCGGCGAGACGAGCGCGTTCGAGATTCGCCTCCCGGTATCGTAGTTCCCCTGCGCGTCGATTCCGCACCACCAAGAATGATTCGGCGAGTTGTAGTTGGCGGTCACTTGGTGCCAGAGGTTGTCGATGCTCCCATCCAAGAGCACGCTCGTCCAACCGTTCACGCCGCTTTCCATGTCGTCATAGAAGACCACGGCGGAAAGCTTGCCGGCCGCCCGCGTCTTCTGAAGGAAGGCGAGGGTCCTCGCGTTGTCGGGCGTTCCGCTCTCCGCGTTCGCGAGCCCCCGGAGGCCCGGATCCGCGCCGGCCGTCTTCGCGAGCGTCGTCTGCACGCCCGCGATCCCGTATGTGAGAACTCCCGTTCCCACGTTCATGATGAAGAGATCGCGCACCGCCGACGCGCCGGCGTTCACCGTCACCTCGAACGAAGCAGGCGAGACCTCGATCTCGGGGGTCGTGCCGATGAGGTCGGAACAGCTGAACCCGTGGTTCGCGGCGCCCGTGCAGATCGCCGCGTAGTGGGGCGTGCCGTTCATGAGGTTGCCGTCGTCATCGTCCGCGATCAGCATCGAAAGCACCTGGTCCGGCTGCGTGGTCGGAAGGGTGAGGGATCTCCCGTTGTGCCAGATGTCGCCGATCACCTCGAACGCCGCTTCCTCGCCGAGCGACGCTTGAAGCTCCTGCCAGGCGTCCCACACGACTCCCGCGATGATCTGCCCATCGTGGTGGCCGGAACCGGTGAGGTCGTCCGGGTAGATGAGCGTATTGTCCGAGTTCCGGATCCCCGACGTGCAATTGTTCAGATAGAAACCGAGCCCGATGATCGACTCGCCGGTCAGCAGGTTCGCGATGATGTCCGAGTTCCCCTCGTGCAGAGTGCTCGACGGCGAAGAGGTCGTGTTGTAGATCCGGTGCGTGATGCCGTGGCCGTACTCGTGGTAGATGACGTCGGCCATCTCGCCGGTGTTCCCGTAGCCGGAGCCGGCCGAGCAGAAGTTGATGTTCGCCCAGTCGTACCACGCGTTCCCGGGACAGTATCCGTCCGTCCTCGCGACCGTCACCACCATCTGGTAGTCGATGTCGGCAAGGCCGGGTCCCGGATCGACGGCGCGGATGTAATCGTGAACGCGATTCGTGTGATAGAAACAGGTTCTCTCGTCCGCGCGGCCGTCCGTGCTTCCCCAATGGATTTGCAGGAACTGCCCTTCGGACACGCTCCCCGACTTGTACACCTCGGCGCCCGAGTAGTTCTGCACGTTCGCCCACGGCCCGCGGAGGTACGCGTTCCAGGCGACCGAACCGCTGGCGCCGGAGATGGAGAAATCGCCATCCGCGCCGCTCGTCGCCGTGCCGAGGCCGGTGAAGTTGATGAAGTGATCCGCATACTCGCGTTCCACGAGCGGGTTGCCGCAGTAGTGCGGGTCGTAGATGTCTCCGTCCGTGTTCCCGTGGATGTCGAAGAAGCGGATGAGGTTCTCGCGCCGGAGGATCTCGCCCGACGAGGCGTCGACGAGCGTCTCCCAAAGGCCGAACGGGCTCTCCATCCGCTGCCGAACCGCGTAGACGAGCCGGTACGAAAGGCCGCCGTCCCTTTCGATCGGAAGGATCTCGAGATCGATCCCTTCTTCGATGTCGGTTCCGAAGCGGAAACCGAGCGCGAGACCCGCGATCGCCGCAGCCTCCTCACGCGCGAGCAACGGGGCCGTCGAGAGGTCGATCCCCGGATGGAGGTCGGAGCCCGCGTTGAAGATCCTCCCCGTCTCGGTCATCACCACATGAGCGCGCCCGCCGCGAACCGGGATCCCGTCGTGCACTTCATCGAAGACCGCCGACCACTTCCCCGACGCCCGAGTTGTCGTTCGAAGGCGAAAGTTCTCGTCCGAAGCGCCGAAAAGTCCGGGGTTCGCGAGGAGGAATCGCCGGCCGGCTCTCTCCGCGTCTTCCGGAGACGAGATCGCGCCCGCCGTCTCCGCTCCGCTTCCGAAGAGCTGATGGGCGAAGCCGGTCGTCTCATTCCACTGGACGCGCCACGCGCCGCCGTAGCGCCGGAGGAAATCCTCGGCGAAAGCTCTCCCCGCCGCCAGACTCTCGGTTGTCCAGACCCGAGGCGCCTTCTCGCCGGGAAGGTAAACCTCATAGGCTTCAAGCTCCTCGACCGGCGCGAAAGCGAACGACGCGCCCGGCGAGAGAATGAGAATCGCGAGCGGGATGAGAAGCAGCGAGCGCACGCTCATGTCGGATCGACCTCCAATGGAGACATGAAGAGTATTCGGACCATCCGGGAAACGGTCTCTCGATCGTGCGAGCACGAAGATCGCGAACGGACGGACAAACGCGAACGCACCCTCCCCTCGTCCGGCCGGGTTGGGGAGGGAGCCGACCGGAAGCCGGATCACGCGTGAACGGAGGGAGACTTATCGAACACCTGGAGTAATGATAACAGAAAGCCCTCCAAGGAGAAAGCACCATTTCGGGGGGACGCCTCACCGGGATGCGTTCCGCGCAAAACGCCTCCCGGGAGAACCTCGCAACACATTATAATACAAAGGATTACGAGATCCGTTCGGGGCCTTTTCGGCGCACCCCCGCCTTCCTCTCCCGGCCCCCCCCGGGGACGCTCAGTACGACGCGAGGAGCTCCCAAGTCTTCGTGTCCCAAATCTGGGCTCCCGCAAGGGGCCAAACGATCGCGAGGTAGCGCCCGGTCGGGTCGAAGGCGGCCGCCCGCGGAACCTCGGGCTCCTCCCTCTTTCGAGCGAGACGGACGGATCGGAAGCGCTTCGCCACGTCCCCCGTTCGCGCGTCGCGCACCTCGATGCGCGCGCGCGGCTCGGGAGACGATCCTTCGATCGCCCGAAGAAGAAGAAGGACGAGGTTCCCGTCCGGTGCAAGGAGCCCTCCGAAGGGCTCTTCGTCGGGGAGGAGGCCGGCGAGGATGCGGGCGGGACCTCCCAAGCGCGCGAGCGCGAGACGCCCTTCGGCGACGAGCAAGAGGCCGGGCTCTTGCTCATCGGTCCACGCGAGCGGTTCTCCTTCCCACGGAAACGGCTCAAACTCCAGATCGCCGTTCAGGCGCACGATGCGGTCGCGAAGGAGAATCATCACGCAGCGTTGCTCGCGGTGCATGTCGAGAGGCTCCCAAGGAGGACTCCAATGGAGGGAATCGACCGGGGTTCCCTCGGGAAGCCTGCGCCTCTCGAAAAAGCCGGGCCCGCCCAGGTAGAGATCGGAGCCGTCCGCGTCGAGAAGCGTGACGCGCCCGCGGAGCCCGACGAGCGAGACGATCGGGCTCGCCGATCCCCTTCGATAGATGTCGAGACGCGGCTCGCCGGTCGGAAGCGAGACCGCAAGGAGATCCTTCCCCCAATCGACCGCAAGCGCGAGCGGCTCGGGCAGGCTGTCCGTCCACAGAATCGCCTCTCCCTCGACGAAGGGAAGCTCGGAGACCTTCCCTCGGTTATAGGCGATCAGCCTCTCCCCATCCGGAGACCATGCGATCGGGCCGAAGCGCACAGCCGCCTCGGGGCTTTGCGCAGCGAAGAGCCCGAGAAGAAGAGGAAGAAGGGTCCGAGGGAGCATGGCGCTTCCTCGCAGGATCCACCGGGTTCCAGAGGGCGGACTCCCGAATGTTGGGCCGGCGCCGACCCGAAAGGGCCGGCGCCCGCGCGGCATCCTCCCCACGCCGTCAGGGGAGGAGCGTGATCGTGTACGTGCGCGTCGCCTCGTTGAGGCGGAACTCGTACGTCCCCGGGTTCAGCTTGATCTTCCCGAGCGCCGGCTCGCCGCTGGTTCCCTGACAGACGCTCCCCGCCAGCGGCGTGGAGCAGGTGTTGTCCTCGGGGCCGCAGTTCATGTAGTCGTTCGCGCCCCAATCGTTGCCGGTTCGGAACTTCATGAAGTGACAGTTGTCCGGCGGACGCGCGGCGACGACGAGCGTGTCGACCCAGAGACACGGCTGGATCTGCCTCATGCTGGGGGCGCTCGTGTTCCACCCGTTGAAGTCCCCGACCACGCGGATGACCGTGAACTCCGACTGGCAGGTGACCTCGGTCAGCGTGACCGTGCCGAGGTTGGCGGTCGCCCCGTCGGCGACGCTCACGCCGGCGATCGTCGTGTCCAGGAAGCTCGCCCCCCTGAAGGCGACGTCGTAGACGCCGCCGTCCAGGTCGTCCACCGTGAAGGTCCCGAGATCGGCGTCGACTCGGGCGGTCGCGGCGAGGAAGCCGTCGCTGCTCCTGGTCACCCGGACATCGATCACGGGGAACGGCGGCTGCCGGCCCGTGTCGAATGCAACGCTCCCCACGATCCGGGCGCCGAACTCCTCGATCGAGACGACCCGATACTGGAGCGAGTCCTCGTCGAGCG
The DNA here is from genome assembly GCA_016867715.1 of Candidatus Eisenbacteria bacterium. Classification (NCBI taxonomy): domain Bacteria; phylum Candidatus Eiseniibacteriota; species Candidatus Eiseniibacteriota bacterium. The sequence continues at coordinate 8,062 of VGIW01000084.1, forward strand.
TCACCTGGAAGCGGCCGGCGTTCGATACACCGAACAGCAAGTTCGGCCCGTTCGCCAAGAGGCAGATCGGCCGGTACGTGACGAGGTCTTCCGTGATCAGCGTGTCGCAGCGCACGTAGTCAGGCGGGTTGTCGTACGCTCGATCGGTCACGAACTTGAACTGCACCACCCCGAACTCCCCTTGCGACGCAAAGGATGCCGGGAACACGTCGATCGTGTCGATCCAGAGACAGCTTCCGATCTTCTGCATCCCCGGGTCGGACGTGAAGAGCCGTTCGTCCCACGCGTTGAACTCACCGAGCATGTGAATCGTCGAGGCGACGCTGACGCACCCCGGACGCATCGCGATCGTCCCGACCTCCGTCGTCTCGGCAGCCGCGACAGAGACGTTCGCGAGCGTCGTATCGACATATCTGCGCGCGCGGATCCCGATCTCGACGCTCCCCGCCGGCACGCCGTCCAGAAGGAAGCTGCCGTCGACAGGGCTCGATGTCGTTTCCGCGAGCCGCAGAAGGCTCGACGGATCCGTGTAGAAGATCGTCGCGACCGGAAGGACGCTCGGATCGTCTTCGAACACGACCGTGCCGGAGACCGCGCCGGCGCGCGCGAGCGTGATCGTTCCGAGGTCGATCTCTTCATCCGCGAGGAACTCGATGGACGAGAGGATCGTGTCGACATAGCCCGCCGCGTGGAAGCGAAGATCGTACACGTCCTCGTTGAGTCCGGTGATCGAGAAGAGGGTCGTCCCGGCCGGGATTATCGTCGTGTCGACGGCGGTTCCCGTCGCGTGGCGCGAGACGATGATCCGCACCTCCGGCGTTTCCGCGGGGCCGTCGCTGAAGGCTACGCGCCCCTTGAGCGCGCCGGTCAGGAGAACGCTCACCGTGCCGAGATCGACGCCGGCGTCCCCCGAGACGCGGACGCCCCGGATGGTGCGCACGGGGAAGGTCTCTGGATCGCCGGGAACCGAGAGGATGATCGTGTAGCTGCCGCGCTCGAGATTCGTGATCGTGAAGCGCGTGCTATCGATCCCGGTCGTGTCCCAGAGAGCCTCGTCCTTCCCGAGAACCCAGAAATACCCCGGATCCGTGGATGCGTTGAGGAGGAACTCATAGGTGCCGGCCACAGGGATCGACACACGGAGGTTGTCGCCGTTCGTGTTCGTCGTGGTCCCGCGCCGCGCGGTCTCATCGACGCCGCTCCCCCCCATCGCGTAGCTTCCGTCCCACGAACCGTTCGTCACGAACTTCCACTCGAACTGGTCGTCCGCGGCGAGCGGTTCCTCGCCGATCCAAAGACAGGGGAACAGCTCCTTCATCCCTTCGGTCGTTTCCCAGATTCCGGTGTCCCAGGCGACATGCTCTCCGGTCACGTGGATCGAAGTCGGCCCGCCCGTGCATGCGGGGTTGTAGCCCGGGATCGCATAGACCACGGTGAGCGGGTAGGGCGGCCCCGTCCCCCAATCGAGCGTTCCCGTGATGATCCCCTCCGCGAGGGTGCTTCCCCCGGAAGGGTCGAGGAGCGTGTCGTCCGGATTGCCGGCGCAGCGCGCGAGGATCATCATGGCCGCCGCCGCCGCCAAGAGCGCTCCTCCGAGAATCGTCGTTCGTTTCTTCATCATCCTCGTTGCCCCCCTCACTCAATCGACAACGAGAAGGGAGTTGTAGCCCCCGTATCCGTCGTCCACGCGCTGGGGATTGTTCGGATCTTCCTTCCACGTCTTCTCGTCGACCACGAACTTGTACTGATAACGGCCGGGCGGAAGGTCGACAATGATCCGCCAGACCCCGTCTCCGTCCTCGTCGCTCATCAGGCCGATCAGGTAGCTACCCGTCTGCGCCTGCCCGCGCAGCCAGTCGTTTTTCGGCCAGTTGCCGGCGAGCTGGACCCGCTGCGCCGAAGGCGCCTCGAACTGGAAGAGAACGCCGCCTTCCGCGGGGTAAGGGGGCGGCAAGCGCCGCTTCACGAAGTTCAGATTGACGCACCCGGCGGCGAAGAGGAGAACCGCAAGCAAGGCGATCCCGGCCGTCGAAGCGTGAAGTTCTCTTCTCATCCCCGCACTCCTAGAAGCGCACGATCGCTTCGATCTGGATCCGGCGCTCATCCTCGAGGGCTTCCTCCGCGGCGGGAATCGACGAAGCGAGGGAACGGAAGTTCCGCCGCGCCGCGTCGCCGTTCGCGCCCCGCGCGAAGAGGAAGAGATCGCGTCCGATGGCGTCGAACTCGTTCGTCGTCTCATCGACGAGGAGGGGATCCACACCATAGGAGAGCGCGACCTCGATCCCCTTCGCGACCTCGTAGGCGACCTCCGCGAATGTCGACCAGTACGAGCCGAAGAGATCGAGAACGGGATCCGTGTACTTCACGAGCCGCGTGTCGGAATACAGGCGGATCTTCTTCGACGGGTACCCTTTGAACTGGAAGAGGTTCTCCGTGTACTTCGGATCCTTGTTCAGATCGATTCCCGCGAAGGTTCCTTTCCATGTAAACGAAACATCTTTCGGGGCATACAGGATCGTCGAGAGCGCCGGCCGGACAAACGAGGCGTTTCTTCCGCCGACCAGGACCATCCGGTCGACGGAGACCTCGTGCTCGCTCTGTTCGAGCCAGAAATTCCGCTCGTCGAACCAGAACTGGTTCCGCCAAGGGGTGCGGGGGTCGTACCGGAAATCGTACACCTCGACCTCGAGCCCGAGATCCCACCTCCTGCCGAGCAGGCGCTCCCATCCGCGCGCGGCGCCGAAACGGTAGACGCTCATCACGTTCTCGAGAGTGTCCCAGACCGACGTGGCGTAGTAGGTCTGCAGGTGCCCTTCCCGCTCGTACTCGGCGGAAAGCCGAAGCCCCGATTCCCCGAAACGGTACTCGCCGCCGAGGAAGACCCGCGTGGACCGGTCGATCTCGAACAGAGCGCCGGCTGCTCTGCGCTCGCCGGATGTGGTCGCGATCTCGGAGGTGTAGAGCGTGTCCCCGAAAACCTCGTCCACCTCGCGAACCGTGCGGAGCTCGATGTCCGCCTCCCGCCCCTCAGTCGCCCGCACCGCGGCCCGCCCGTGAAGAACCTCCGCGCGAAGGACGTACGGCTTGGTCTCTCCTCCATAGAGGAGATCCCCGCCCGCGCCCCACCATCGCTCCCAAGTCTTCCCGAACTTCCTCTGGACGCCGAGCGTGCCGGTCGTGTCTGCCGGATCGACCTCGACGATCGCGAGCGTCCCCGGGTTGTAGCCGCGGTCCAACCTCCCCGAAACCCCGAGGCGAAGATCCCTCACCGGATACTTGGCGCGGAGGGCGAGGATGTCCTTGTTGTTGTCGTCGTCGTAAGCGCTGTACGTCGCCCCCTCGCTCCTCTTGAACCGGAACGCCCCGCGCGCGCTGTCGAACGCGGCTTCCTCGGTCGCGATGCTCAGGCTGTCCAGACCGGTCACCGTGGTCCCGCCGTTCTCGAAATCATCCGCGTAGAGCGCCGTGACGCCGAGCGCTCCAAGTCCGAAACTCCCGACCGCGCCTTGCTGGCGGAACCCGAAGTCGTGATCGTAGATCCCGATTCCTCCGACGAGCTCGAGAGGATCGTCGAATCGTCCCGCCGATTCGTTGTCGAACATCTTAAGACTGAAGCTTTCGGTGTGGAGGCGGAGCGACCCGCGGTCGAATCGCAGGTTCGTCTTCCAGAAGTCGGTGACCGTCGCTTCGCTCTCGTTGTTGATCGAGGTGAGGAGATGAAGATCGAGATAGTCGTTCGCGCGAATCAGCCAATCGAGATCCATGTCCATGTACGGCCGCTCGAGCTCCATGCGGCCGCCCCGGCTCTCGTTCTCCCGCGTGATGAAGCGGCTGATCATCCGTCCGCCGAGGAGGATCTTAGCCGAGTACGCCGTGTTCGCGGTCGCCGCCGCCGCCACGATCTTTCCGTCCGCTCCCACATGGACGAGCGAGTTGCCGTACTCTCCCGCGGTCACCGGGTTCTCCGGATCGGCGAACCACTGCCCGTCCACGACGAACTTGTACTCGTGCTTTCCGGATCCAAACGGCACGACGACCGACCAAACGCCGTCGGGGCCCTTGGTCATCAGGTTCGCCTGCGCGTTCCAGTTGTTGAACGCCCCGGCCAGATACACGCTCCCCGCGTTCGGATCGGTGTAGGTGAAGCGGATTCCACCTTCCACGGCCTCGACTCCGGCCTCCGCCCGGGAAAGCGCCGCGAGAAACGCGACGACGATGAATGCCGTTCGTGCCATGTTTGACCTCATGGGATCCGCTCCCCTTGAGCCCGGACCGGCCGCTTCGTTTCGCTGCCGCTCTTCGTCACGAGCTAAAAGTTCCCTTTCATGATCAACCGAATCATGTCCTTATTGTCCGCGCCTCCGGCGAGATCTCCGTCGTCGACCGGATTGTTCGAGTCGCCGATCCAGAAAGGACCATACGACAGGTACAAATCCATATTCCTCTGCGGGCGGTACTGGAGCTCGGTGAAAAGGCCCTTGCGGAGCCTCGCCGGATCGTTCCCAAACGCGTACCGGCTGTAGAGCTTGAGGTTCCCCGTCAAGTTCACCGCCGCCTCGAGCGAGACGAGCTCCTTCTTGAAGTTCGTTTCCAGGTCCTTCAGCTTTCCCTGGACCCGCATCCACGCGAGGCGGCTCTCCACCTGGACCTCGCCGAAGAGATCGTAGTTCTTCGTCACGTCCTCGAAGAGGGGATTGCTCGTGTCGACCGTTCGTCTCCGGTCGTACCACAGCTTGCTCGTGAACCCGTTGACGTACTCCGTGTAGATCTCGGTGCGCCAGCGCGTGAAAGTCTTCCTCTCGAAAACGTACTTCTCCCATTCCTCGTAGTCGAAGGTCAGAGTGATCGCGCGGCGAGGCAGGAGATACCAGCTGTTCACCTTCCATCCGACAAGGTCGCTCGTGCTCTCGCCGAGGAAGCAGCTGAAGTCCGGACCGAAATAGTAGTAGAGCGGCGCCACGTTCAAGTACCCGAGCGAAGGGGCCCCCACCGTGATCGCCCGGATCTCGGCTTTCAGCGCCGCGTTCCGGGGAAGCGCCGCGGAGAAACGATCGACCTTCCAATCGCCGAAGTGAAAACCGTCTTGGTCCGGCTTGTCGATCCCGACCTGCTTGCTGCTCGCGAACTCCAAGTAGAAATCCGTGTTCCCCAGGGTGGTGCGCGTGTCGAGCGCCCAGACCTCGTTGTAGTCGAGATCCGACGCCGGCCCGATCACCTTTCGGTTGTAGGTTGTGCCGAGCCGGAAACGATCCATAAGGATCGGCCGCCATCTCAGAATGTGCGCGTCGTCGGTCGATGTGAGCGGTGTCCCCCCGCCGACGCGCGACCGGCTGGAGAAATCGCTCAGAATGTAGGTGAAGACATCCGCCCAGTTCTCCGTCTTGAGGTTGAAGCGGAACCCTTGGGCATTGTCTCCGTCCTTCACCTGATGGGGCTGGACAACTTGAATGAGGTGGTTCTCCACCCAGAAGCGGTCCTGCCGCGAGAAGAGATAGACCTCTGCGATCGATTTCTTGCCGCGGGGGAAAGTAACCGGCGTGTGGAAGCGCGCGTGGCTCTCCCGATACTGGAAGAGGGGCCTATCGTTCTCGTTCCC
>VGIW01000085.1 GCA_016867715.1 Candidatus Eisenbacteria bacterium
GCCGCCGTCCTCGGGAGCCGCTCCTCGATCTTCCGGGTGATGTCGATCGTTTCGATGCGCCTGGAAGTACGCACCTCAAAGAAGAAGCTGTTCATGATTTGCCTCCTGGGTTTCGCCCGCGCTTCGCCCGAACGAGGGGCGGCCCTGTTCTCACCTGTCTGCGTCGCCTCCCAACCTCAATCCGACAGAAACTGGTTCGGTGTTCTCTCGGCCGGGGCCCGGGGCAAGGGGGTGCCGGCTCAGACACCCCGTGCGCGCCGGGCCAACGGCATGGTGCCGGATCGGCAGGCCCCGGCGCGCCCGGGAACTCGCCGGTTCACCCCCTCGCCCCACGCCCCGGCGGCCGGGCAAGGAGCACCGTTCTGACGGACTGGAGCTCATGAGGAGGAAACAGGCGCCGATCCCTTGTTTCAAGGGATTCCTGACATCTAGAAGATCCGGTCGATTTCGGTGAAGAAATACACGGGGTTATCCGGCGTCGCGCCCGGGGGAAAGACCGCCTCGCCGTGCCGTCCGCTTCCGATCGAGAGGACGGTTTCCCGGTCGAAGAAGACCTTCCGCGTGATGTCGATCTCTTGCGGAGGATCTCCGGGGCAGACGACCGGCACGAGGAAGACCTGGGGATCGATGAGGGTCCGGACGGAAACCGTGCCCGCGCGGCGCTCCCCCTCGACCCGAAAGGTGAAACGGTCGGGCGCGACCGCCCCGGCCTCGCACCCATCGGGCGAGATCCGGAAGACCGAGACGACCCCTTCCCCCCCACCGGAGAGGCTCCAGTCGGCGCAATCCGCGACCGCGCGAAACGCCCCCTCGCTCCGTACCCGATAGCCGGGGAATTCCGAGAGATCCATCTGGGTGACGGCGCGCCCTTTCCAGATCTCCGTGCGGCAGACGAGCGTGTAGTCATTGCTCAAATGCTCGATGTTCGATGGATCGAAAATCCACGCAGGAATCGATCCTCCGGCGAGCGAGCAGCCGTCAGCCGCGAGGAGGGTCGGCTCGGGGACGACACGGGCGGTCTCTCCATCGGCGACGACAAAGGGGGCGACGGAAAGCGGGCGGGCGTTCGAGAGGAAGAGGAGGAGGCGATGGGATCCGGCCGGAAGGCCCGAGAGAAGATTCGTCCTTCCCGCAAGGAGCGGGCGGGAGAAACTCCCGGGCGGCCCCTCGAGGGGGAAGAGGACGGCGACCGCGGGGCCGTCCGCGGGGGAGGGGCTCGCCTCGATGCGGAGAAACCCGGTCCCGCCGGCCCACTCCTCGATACCCCAGCCGGATTCCGTTGCCGCGGCCTCGTCCGCGAGGTGGAGGGAGATGGAGCCCACGTACGGACTCGAGCGCGCCGCGAGGCCCTCGATCGCTTGAAGCACGAAGGAGCGCCATCCGTCCGTCCAGAACGGCCCGGCGCATGCGACGAACGAGGGGAGGAGCTCCGCCCATTCGCGGTCGTCCGCCCCCTCGATGAAGGCGTGGAAGTCCTCGAATGCGGGGGCGACCCTCCGCGCGCCGCAGGCGAGCGCGATCCGAACCCCGAGCGTCTCCGTTGGAGCGATCTCCTCGCAAACCGCGCGCGCCCGCTCCCGGACGAGCGCGAAGAGCGAATCGCCGACGGTCGCCGTTTCCTCGATCGAAGCAAGCCACGACTCGAGGAGGGGCGTCCATTCGAGTCCGGGATCGAGCGCTCCCGCCTCCTCGCGAACGGCGGCGATGCAGACAGCCAGAGAGTCCGAGAGCGATCGGAAGGTGGTCGCGGAGATGACGACGTCATAGACCTCCTGCTTCGAATAAGTGCTCCCGTGCCCGGCGACCGTGGTCGCGAAGCGATCGGTCGCTCCCTTGAGGAGAAGCATCTGGGCGACATCCAGGCGGTAGAGGAGATCCGACAATCGACCGAGCCGGCCGTTCAGATCGGCAAAGGGTTGGTCCGGACACGGGGGAAGATCGCCGGGCGGGCCGGCCGAGTCCCCTCCGCATCCGGCGAGAAGCAGAGCAAGAAGAAGAAGAACGGATCGCGCGCTCTTCAAGCTCATGCGAACGCCTCCACCTCCTGTGCCGGCCACGCTCGACCCTACCCGGCCCCGCTTATCTCGTCAACCAGAGCCGACTCTCCCTCAAGGAACACCTTCATCGACCGTTGAGGCGCGTGCTAAGGACTCATAAGCAGTTGTATCTAAATCGATTGCGATGTTCTGCCCCCCCGGTCGGGAGCGTGCCGAAGGGGCTCCTCGCGAGGCGATACGACCCTCCTTCACGAGGAAGCGAGGCTTCGCTTCTGTTCCCGGCAGTGGACCCGCCGCCGCGGGACGGGGCGAGCGCCCAGTCGGATCGGTGAGAGCGAGAGGATCACAGGCGGTATCGCTCGCCGTATCGGACGGTCGTGACCTTGCGGAAACCCTCTTCCTCCCTGAGCATGCGGGCGAGGCTCTTCTGCGCGTTCTCTTCGCCGTGCACCAGGAAGATCTCGCCGAGCGAGTCGCGCCGATAGCCGGAGAAGAAGCTCCTCAGCTCCTCATAGTCCGCGTGGGCGCTGAACGCGTTCAGGATCTTCACTCTCGCCCGAAGGTGGAACTCTTCCCCGAAGATCCTCACCTTCTCATGGCGCTCGACCAAGCGCCGCCCGAGGGTGTTTGCCGCCATGAAGCCGACAACCAGAATCGTGTTCCGCGGATCTTCGATCGTGTTCATCAGGTGGTGCAGAACGCGCCCGCCTTCCGCCATCCCGCTCGAAGAGATTATGATCGCGGGGCCGTGGAGGCTGTTCAGCTTCTTGGATTCCTCTGCGTCGCGGACGAGCGTCAGCCTCTCGAACCCGAACGGGTTCTCGTTATGGAGGACGAAGGCGTCGAGGACCTCCTTGTCGAAGCACTCGGGATGGTCGAGGAAGATGGAGGTCGCCTTCACGGCCATCGGGCTATCCACGAAGATCGGGATCTCCGGGATTGCGTTCTCGTCGCTGAGAAGGTGAAGCATGAAGATCAACTCCTGCGTGCGCCCCACGGCGAAGGCGGGGATGATCAGCTTCCCGCCACGCTCCGAGGTTTGTCGCACAACCTCACCGAGCTGGTCCCGCGCCTCAAGGATCTCTTCGTGAAGGCGATCCCCGTACGTGCTCTCCGAAACAAAGACATCGGGCGAGGGGGGCATCTGGGGATCGCGGAGGATCGGGAGGTTTCTCCGCCCCATGTCCCCCCCGAAGACCACGCGGCGAATCTTCCCCCCCTCCTTGATCTCGAGCAAGGCCATCGCGGATCCGAGAATATGCCCCGCGTCGTAGAGCGTGAGATGGATCCCCGGCGCGATCGCGGTCCGCTCTTGGTACCGAATCGGGCGAAACCGCTCCATTGTTCGATCGACATCTTCCTGATCGTACAGGGGTTCGGCGACAAACCCCTGCTTCCGTCTCTTCTTGCTCGACAGCTTCTTCGCGTACTCGGCATCGCTTGCCTGGATGTGGGCGGAGTCGAGGAGAACCAGCCGGGCGATATCCCGCGTCGCGGGCGTTGAGTAGATAGGGCCTTCGAACCCGAGCCGGAGAAGGGTGGGGAGGTTCCCGCAATGATCGAGATGGCCATGCGTCAACACACATGCATCCAAGCTTCGCGCGTCGAACGGGAAGGATCTGTTCCGCTCGGACGCCTCTTGCCTTCGCCCTTGGAAGATGCCGCAGTCGATTTCCAGGCATGCGGAGGGGGTCTCCAGAAAGTGCTTGGACCCGGTCACCTCTTCGGCGCCACCCCACGAGTAGATCTCGGTCGCCACCTCTCCCCTCCTTGTTCCTCGCGAACGCGCAAGACCCGGATCATAGAAAGGGTCCTTCTCCTTGTCAAACGAGACCGTTGCGGGGAGGCAGGACCGCCGGATCTTTTTCGCGGGAACAGCGAAAAGACCTTGTCATGTAGACGCGTGGTTCGTATCATGCCCGCGCGAGGAGCGGTTGTGTTTCACGTGAAACATTGGGGGGAGGATGCATGGGAAGGGTAATCGCAGTGGCGAACCAGAAGGGTGGGGTGGGGAAGACGACAACGGCGGTGAACCTCGCTGCCAGCCTTGCGGTCGCCGAGAAGAAGACGCTTCTCGTCGATATTGATCCGCAGGCCAACGCGGGGAGCGGCCTCGGGATCGTGGCGTCGGATGCCGAGAACACGATCTACGAGGTCCTTCTCGAGCAGGTTCCCCTCCGCGAGGTGATCCGGAAGACCGAGATCCGGTTCCTCGACTTCGTCCCCTCAGGGAGAAACCTAGTCGGAGCGGAGATCGAGCTGGTCAACGAGCTTGCCCGCGAGCAGAGGCTCCTCAAGGCGATCGATCCCGTAAAGGGAGAGTATGATTATATTTACGTTGATTGCCCTCCGTCGCTTGGGCTCCTGACCGTCAACGCCCTGACAGCGGCCGACACCGTTCTGATCCCGATCCAGTGCGAGTATTACGCACTCGAGGGGCTCACCCAGTTGCTGAACACGATCCGCCTGATTCAGAAGAACCTCAACCCAAGGCTAACGGTCGAAGGGGTTCTTCTCACGATGTTCGACCAGCGCCTGAACCTCTCGCGGCAAGTGGCCGAGGAGGCGCGGGCGTACTTCCCGGACAAGGTCTATGAGACGGTGATCCCGAGGAACGTGAGGCTGAGCGAGGCTCCCAGCTTCGGCAAACCCATTCTTCTCTACGACGTAACGTGTTTGGGAGCAAGATGTTATCTTCAACTAGCGAAAGAGGTGATCGAGCATGACGAAGCGGGTGCTGGGGAGAGGGCTCGAAGCACTGCTATCGGCTAGTCCCGTGAACGCGGGAGCAGCGGAGACCTCTCCGCGCGTCGATGAGGTCCCTGTTCATCTGATCGTCCCGAGCGAAGCCCAACCGCGCAGGCGTTTCGATCCGAGCCGGATCGCCGAGCTGGCCGAGTCGATCCGCCAGAAGGGTATCCTCCAGCCGCTCGTTGTGCGGCGGAGAGGGGATCGTTATCAGATTGTGGCGGGGGAGAGACGATATCTCGCCGCCAAGCAAGCCCGCCTTGAGAAGGTCCCGGTTGTCATCCGCGAGGTGCCGGACGAGGAGATGCTCCAGTGGGCATTGATTGAAAACCTCCAGAGGGAAGACCTCGACCCGGTGGAGGAGGCGGAGGCCTTCCGGATCCTGATCGAGGAAAAGCGGATGACGCACGAAGAGGTCTCGACTCTCGTCGGGCGGGATCGCACATCGATCACTAACTCGATCCGCCTTCTCCAGCTGGCCGAGCCGATCCTAAGAGCGCTCGGAGAGGGCCGCATCACCCCGGGGCACGGGCGGGCCCTCCTCCAGGTCCCGGCCGGACTCCCGCGCAACCGATTGTTTAACAAGATCTTGCGCGGCGGTCTCTCCGTCCGGAGGACCGAGGAGCTCGCGCGGGGTGTTCGCCCGACCAAGAAGCAGGAAAGGAAGAAGACGGTCGCGACCAACCCGGAGATCGCGACTTTGGAGGAGAAGCTCCGCCATCGTCTTGGGACAAGGGTCCGCATCCATACGGCCGGCAAGGGGGGCACGATCGAGATCGAGTTCTACGGACCGGACGATTTCGATCGGGTGTTCGCTGAGCTGATGGCGGGGGCGGAGGAATCGGGTTAGTCACGCAACGCGTTGTTTTGTAATTCGTTGCCCGTCTTCTTCGGTGCGGGTTCGGGCCCATCGCGTTCGAACTAGAGGGAGACGGAGGTCTAGGGCGAGGTTCCGCCGGCCGCAGGGTAAAAGCCCCTCCGGTGGACGAGGATGCCGGCCGCGTCTTGACCAAGCGGCTTCGGATCCGCACGAAAACCGATGCTTGCGAACGTCCGGCAATGATACCTTTGCATCCGATCGGCTGCGGGCCCGGCTCGATCGGCACGGTGGCGGGGCCGGCGTGAGGGGAGCGCCTCCGCTTCGAAAGGGACAAGGCCTCGCTCGGTCCGGAGCCGCACCCGGGGCGCCGCCCAGCGCCCTCCAACCGGGGGTGGTGCATGAACAGGCTCGTGGATCTTTTCCGCAAGCTGGATGAGATCGAGGGGAAGCGAATCCCTCGCGACGAGAGGGAGGCCCGCGTGCGGGCGATCGAAAAGGAGATCGACAACGAGAGACTTCTCCGTCTGTACCGCGACAAGAAGACCCGAACGGGTTCCGGGTTGGCGCCGATCAAGGACGGCGTGTGCCTCATGTGCGGCATGCACTACCCGGAAACCCATCAACTGATCCACAGGATCGAGACAGAGGTCATGTGCTGCGAGTTCTGCGGGCGCATCGCCTTCGTCGCTCCTCCGGATTATCGCCTTCCGGAGAGAAGAGGGATTCGAAAGCCACTTCCCGAGAAGGCGCCGGAGACGCCTCCTGATCCTGCCCTGAAGAGCGTCGCTGTTCCCTCCGAGCCGCTGAGACAAGAGGCGAGACCGCCGGCGCGAAAAGCCCGCGAAGGGACGTCCAATGGGCGGAGGCTCAAGAGCGTCGGGCGGGGTGCGAGAAAAAGGAAACCGCGCGCTCAGAAGAAGAAGGGCCCTGTGAAAGACGCGGGCGGAACTCGCGCGAGAACGGCGGGCGCGAGCGGACGGGCGAAGCGCCTCAACAAGAAGAAGGCGCCGGTTGGGCGGAAGAAGGCTCGGAAGAAGCCGGCAACCTTGTCTCGGCCTTCGAGGAAGAGGACCGGGCGGCGATCCTGATCGACTCGAACGGTACGGCTCCTATCTCTTCGGGAGGATCCTCTCCGCCCGGGATCTCCGTTCCCTTGCGTTCCTCCCCGGTGCCGAGACCGGACCCCCTCCTGCATGGGCGATCCGCTTGGAGGATGATCTCGTGCTGAACAACGACGGAAGCCGGATGATCCCTGAGCAGTCGAGGGGAAGCGGTCTCTATGTTGAGCACGTCGCCCGGTACCGCTTCGCGGCCGCTCTTGCGAGAGGCCGGCGGGTGCTCGATTGCGCATGTGGAACCGGCTACGGCTCTCGAATCCTGCGTGAGGCGGGGGCTCTCGACGTGATCGGCGTGGACATCGATCCGGCGGCCGTCGAGTACGCCCGCGCGCACTTCTCGGGCGAGGGGATCCGCTATCTCGTCGGCGACGCGGCGCGCCTGGAGCGGATCGAGGACCGCTCGATCGATCTCTACGTCTGCCTCGAGACGATCGAGCATGTCGCCGACGGAGAGGCGCTCGTCCTCGCCGCGGCAAGAGTGCTGAAACCGAACGGGATCTTCCTCTGCTCGACGCCGAACTGGGAGGTCTCGCGGGCGCACAATCCTTTTCATGTAAAAGAATTAACACTCGCCGAGTTCCGGGCTCTTCTCTCGACCGGGTTCTCCGACGCGCGCGTCTTCTTTCAGAGAAACTACTTGGCGACGCGCATCGCGCCCGGGACGCTCGACGGGGAAGAAAAGGAAGCGGACGGCCGCGCGATCGTCATTAGCGCGGACGAGCTTCGCGAGTCGCCCGAGGAGGCTCCCTACTTTCTCGCGGCGGCGGCGAACGGCCCGCTCCCCGAGCTGATGCCGCGGGTCGATCTTGGTCCTCCCGAGGCGACGGAGAGGGACAGGAGATACATCCAGAACCTCGAGGGGGGAGTCGCGGAGCGGGACCGCGCGATCGCGGAGCGGGACCGCGCGATCGCAGAGCGGGACTGCGCGATCACGGAGCTCTCGCGCGCGGGCGAGGAGACCCGCGCCCTTGCCGGCGCGCTCCGAGAGAGGGTCGCCGAGCATGAGGGAACGATCGACGCTCTCGGGCGCCGAATCAAAGAGGAAGAAGCCGCGCACGCCGCCTCGATCGAGGAGAGGAACCAGTACATCCAGAATCTCGAGGGGGGAGTGCGGGAAAGGGACGATCGGATCCGCGATCTCGAGATCGCCGGCTCTCGGAGAGAAATGGTCCTCGCGCTTTGGCTGATCCAGGCCGGGATCCGCGTGAACCGTCTGTTCGGAAAGATCCCGACGCGCGCCTACCGATTCCTCCGCGATCGGTGGAAGCAGCGCGCCGCCTCGGCCGTGGCTCCCGCCGGAGGGGCGCCGTTCTTCAGCGTCGTCGTTCCCGTGCACAATCACTCCGCGTATCTCGAGCAAGCGATCGAGAGCGCGCTCGGCCAGACGTTCGCCGATTTCGAGTGCGTTATCTACGACGATGCGTCGACAGAGCCGGAGGCGCGGCGTCTCCTCGAGCAATACGCGGCGCATGAGAAGGCGCGGGTGGTCTTCGGGGATCGAAATCGCGGCCTCTCCGGGGCGCTCAACCAGTGCATCGCCCATGCGCGCGGGGAATATCTCGCCTTCCTGGATTGCGACGACCTGCTGGACCGAGACGCTCTCCGAAAAGCCGCGGCCGTTCTGGCGAAGGAATCTCAGGCCATCGATATTCTCTATACGAACCGTATGGACATCGACGAACGAGGAGAGATCCTCCGTTTCTGGGATTTTCGTAACCGAGCGGTCGGACCTCCGGCGGACGAGCTTCTGAAGGGGATGTTCTGCAGCCACCTCAAGGTGATTCGCCGCGAGGCATTCCGCTGCACGGGGCTCTACCGGAGCGAGTACGACTCGGCGCAGGACTACGACATGGCGCTTCGGCTCTCCGAGGGGGGCGTCTTCCGGTTTCTTCCGGAGAGCCTCTACCGGCACCGCGTTCACCGCGGCCAGGCGACCCAGGGATCGCCCGCCTTGCAGGAAGCGCTCGCGGCCAAGGCGCGGGCGGCGGCGCTCGTTCGCAGAAGCCTCGCGAGGGGAGAGCTCGGCAAGCGCGTGTCGATCGTGATCCTCTCGCTGAACCGGGTGGCGGACACGAAGCGCTGCGTCGAGGCCGTCGCCAGGCACACGCCTCTTTCCCACGAGGTTCTCGTAGTCGACAACGGCTCGACCGAGGAGGCGCTCCGGGACCTCCGCGCGCTCGCCTCGACCGATCGGTCCTTCCGCCTGCACGAGGCGGGGCGCAACCTCGGGTGCGGCGGCGGGCGGAACCTCGGGGTCGAGATGACCGGCGGGGAGTACGTCGTCTTTCTCGACAACGACATCGAGGTTTCCCCCGGGTGGCTCGAAAAACTCCTCGCCGAGATGGAGACGGACGAGCGTCTCGCCGCGTGCTGCTGCCGCGTGATCTTCCCGGACGGACGGATTCAGTACAACGGCGGCGCGATCCGAAGGGGCGCGCGGCGGATCCGATTCGATCTCATCGACACGGGGAAGAACGCGGCGGATCTCTCTTCTCTCGAAACGCACGACTGCGATTGGATTCCCGGAGGCGCGACGATCTTCCGAAGGGAAGCGCTCGTCTCGTTCCCTTACGACACGGAGATCGCCGGCGCCTACGAGGACAACGATTGGTCGATGCGCGTGCGTGCGGCCGGATATCGCCTGAAGAACGCGCCGCTCGCCGCGGTCGTTCATCATCATATGGACTTCAATGCGGCCGTCCGGCGCGATCGCCACTATCTCGACGCCCGGTACAACAAGGAAACCCTCGAGCGCACCCTCCTCGGCTTCTATCGGAAACACGGGGTCTTCATCGACGAGGAGGATCTCTATCGGTACCTCGGCTACGAGGGGAGCGACGCCTTCATCGAGCGGCACGCTCCGGAGAAGCGGATTGCTTCCGCGTAGGGCGGGAGATCCTCACGAAGCGGGCCGCGCGTCTCCTCCGCGGGGGTCGGGCCTTCTTCTTCGCGCTCTTCACGTGTTCATCCGAGGAGGACCGGGCGCGTTCCTCCGTCGCGCGCGCCGTTTCGTGGTGAAGAAGATCGAGGCGAGAGTCCCGATCGAAGAGGCCTTGCGGCGCCCTCTCGAAAGGGAACGCGACCACCCCGCGGATCTCCGCCGTCTTCTCGCTGCTGCGAGCGCGCTTTCCGATCCGCCGCGATTCGATGTCGTGCTCGTCGACCGAAAGGGAGTCCCTCTCTCGGGCGAATGGCGCGAGGGAATCGAGCGGTCGATCGCCGGCTGCCCGAGCGCGGCGCTCGCGAGGGAGACGCTAAGGGAAGACGCGGGCGGCGATGCTCTCGGCAGGCTTCTTCGGAGCCTGACGTCCGAAGCGGTGTTCCTCGTGCGGGCCGGCGACTCGCTCCGCCCGGGCGCGATCGCGCGGGCGGCTCTCGCTTTCCGCGAGCATCCGTCCGCTTCCCTTCTCTATGGAGACGAGGAGGTTCCTCTCGCGGGGACGAGCCGAACGATCCCCCTCTTCAAGCCGGGCTGGTCGCCCGATCTCTTCAGAAGCTCGTTCTTCACCGGATGGCCGGTCATCGTGCGTCGCGTGGACGCGGTCGATGCGGCGGAGAGGCTCGCGGGGCGCGGGGCGTCGGCCCTCTACGAGCTACTCCTCCGGCTTCACGAGGGCCCCGGCGCGGTCGTTCGTCTCGCGGCGATTCTCGGCGTGCGCGCCGAGCCTCCCGAGGTGGACTTCCACGAGGAGGTGGACCGGGCGATGCGGGGGGCGCTCGCCGCGTGGGCGCGGGAACGCGTTCCGGGCGCCGCGGTCGAGAAGGGCCGAATCCCGGGCTCGTGGAGGCTCCGCCGCCCGCCGTCCGGCAGACGAACGGTGAGCGTGATCATCCCGACGCGCGACGGGGGCCGCTGGTTGGAACGCGGCATCCCCGGTGTGCGCAAGGAGCACCCGCTGGAGATCCTCCTCGCGGACAACGGGAGCCGGGATCCGGCGACGCTTCGGCTCTTCGCCTCTCTCGAACGAGAGGGCGCGGCCCGCGTGCTTCCGTTTCCTGGACGTTTCAATTTTTCATTCATGATGAACGAGGCCGCTCGCGCCGCGCGCGGCGAGTTTCTCCTTTTTCTCAACGACGACACCGAAGTGCTCGAAGCCGGCTCGATCGCGGCGATGGCGGAGGAGGCGGACCGACCGGAGATCGGAGCGGTCGGCGCGCAGCTCCTCTATCCGAACGGAACGATCCAGCACGCGGGGCTTGTCGTCGGGATGGGCGTCGTGGCCGGGCACCTCTGCAAGGGGATGTGCGCGAAGGGCGCGCCCTTCTTCGTCTCGCCGCTCCTCCCGCGGGAGGTCTCGGCGGTGGACGGAGCCTGCTTCTTGGTGCGAAAGAGGACCTTCTTCGATCTCGGCGGGTTCGACGCGGAGCGCCTCGCGGTCTCGTTCGGCGACGTCGACTTCTGCCTCCGCGCGCGCGCGAAGGGGCTTCGGATTCTCTATACGCCGCACGCCGTCTTCCTCCATCATGAAACGCAAAGCCGCCGACCGGATCTCGACGAGCGGGAGGTCGCTTGGATGGAGAGAAGGTGGGGGGAGAGCCTCATCGAGGATCCGTTCTACCATCCCGGCCTTTCGCTTCTCGATGAGGTTCCGCGGCCGAGGGGATGGAGGCGCGTCCGATGAAGAAAGCCGCATGGATCGGTCTTTGGGTGCTCCTCGTCGCGGCGGTTCTTCTCGTTCCCGCGGCGCGCGCGCGAGCGGCGCGACTCGCTGGGAACGGAGCCGTTCTTCCTCTTGGTTCACGACTACGACCCTCACTCGCCGATGATCGCGACGGCGGAGACGCGGGCGGAGGAATCCTTCGCGACTCGTGTGCTGCGCCGGGGACAGGTAACGCGTTGACGCTTAGTCGGCGCGTTCCTAGAATGCAGGAGTGCTTTCGGACGAAGCGTCGGCGCGGGTGAACGATCCATGGGCATCATCCACACGATCCGCGACTGCTACGCCCACCGGGTTCTGATCCAGAGCCTGGTCGCGCGGCAGCTCCGCGCGCGCTACCGCGGCTCTCTTCTCGGTTTCGTGTGGACCTTCCTGAACCCGCTTCTTCTCATGCTCGTCTATAGCCTCGTCTTCAGCGTCTACATGCGCTTCGACATGGAGGATTACGGCGCCTTCATGTTCGCCGGGCTTCTCCCGTGGCTCTGGTTCTCTGCGTCCCTCTCCGAGGGGGTCAACTCGATCGTCTCGAGCGGGAACCTGATCACGCGGGCGATGTTCCCTCCGGAGGTCCTCCCGATTGTGTCGGTCTTCTCGAACGGGCTGAACTTCGTCTTCAGCCTGCCGGTTCTCTTCTTGATCTATCTCGCGTACGGAGTGCCGATCGGTCCCGCCGTTCTCGCGCTTCCGATCGTGATGGCGGTGCAGCTCGTCCTCACGCTCGGCATCGTGCTCGCGCTTTCTGCGCTCAACGTTCAGTTTCGGGACGTGCAGCATCTGCTCGGAAGCCTCCTTGTCTTCTGGTTCTTTCTGTGTCCGATTATTTATCCGCTTAGCAAAGTGCCGGACGGTCTTCGGGTCTTCGCCCTCGGGAACCTGATGGGCGCCCTCGTGACCGCGTACCAGGACGTCCTCTTCCACAACCGCCTTCCCTCGTGGCCTCTTCTCGGCCTCGCGGCGGCGGCGGCGATCGCGATCCTCCTTGTCGGGGACGCCCTCTTCCGGCGGCGCCGAGAGACCTTCGCGGAGTGGCTCTAAGAATGGAGAACGGTTCCCGTCCGATCGCGCTCGAGGTGTCCGGGGTCTCCAAGCGCTTCCGAAAGGCGAGGCTCGCGCGGAACTACACGACCCTGAAGAGCCTCTTCGTCCGGCGAAAAGGAGCCGCGCCCGCACACTTCTTCCACCAGGCGCTCGAAGAGATCTCCTTCCGCGTTCCCGCGGGGGAGACGTGGGGGATCATCGGACCGAACGGATCGGGGAAGAGCACGCTCCTCAAGCTCATCACCGGCATCTACCGGCCGGACGCGGGGCGAATCGCGGTCCGCGGAACGATCGCGAGCCTGATCGAGCTCGGCGCCGGCTTCCATCCCGATTTCACCGGCCGCGAAAACGTCTTCTTGAACGGGATCGTTCTCGGCATGTCGAAGAAAGAGGTGCTCGCGCGCTTCGACGACATCGTCGCCTTCTCGGAGATCGGCGACTTCATCGAGGAGCCGGTTCGGACCTACTCGACCGGAATGTACATGCGCCTCGCCTTCTCGATCGCGGTGCATGTCGACCCGGACGTCCTTCTTCTCGACGAGATCCTCTCGGTCGGCGACGAGGCGTTCCAGCGGAAGAGCCGCGAAAGGATCCGCTCGTTCCAGTCGCGCGGGAAGACGATCCTGATGGTGAGCCACGACCTCGCCGCGGTGGAGGAGTTCTGCTCGCGCGCGCTTCTCTTCATGGGCGGGAAGATCGCGTGCGAGGGCGCTCCCGCCGACGTCATCGCGCGGTATCGGGAGGGCGTGGAGGAGAAGGCGGCGGGGTGAGGGATTAGGGGAGTTTCATCGCGCGGCACGGAAACGCAGACACCGAAACTCAGCATACGCTGCAGAAGTTCGGCACCAGAAGTTCGGTGCGGCAGAAGTTCGGTGCCAGGCTACCGAACTCTTCCCCGTCGTGGAAGTTCGGTAGCCTGGCACCGAAAATGTGGCACCGAAAATGCATTGTGCGGATCTGGATCACGGGGAGCAGCGATTCCTTGTTCGGTTTCGGGATCACGGTCGGGGACACGAGCGGGGTCTTGGCTTGGGTGCAGGATTCGGTGAGCACGATCTTCGTTCTCCCGGAAAAGTGGGCGAGGTTCTCGGTTCTTAAGGATGAGCAAGGATTCCTTCTTCTCCAACCGTACGACTTCTCGTTCAGCCAACCGTTGCACCTTCCGTCAGAAGTGGCCCGTCTACGGTTCATAGCGATCGCAGGCGGAGAGTGCGCGACGCTCGCTTGGGACTCCACGATGTGCGGCTGGCAGAACACGGAGTTCACGGAGGG
>VGIW01000086.1 GCA_016867715.1 Candidatus Eisenbacteria bacterium
TGCTCTCGATGTCTGCGCGAGCTGTACGGATACATTCGCCTTGTGCGAGACCTTGATTCCTTCAGCCGTGCACGGTGGCGAAGCCGCGGCCGGCCCAAAGTCCTATGAACCGTTGATTGTTCAGGCGGTTCCGAACCCGTTCAACGCGAGGGTGGAGATCCGGTACTTCGTTCCCGCCGCGGATCGGGAGATCGAGATCCGGATCTATGACATTGGGGGGAGAGTCGTGTACGAGTTCCCGAGGATTCGGGGGGCTCCCGGATCGGGAGTCGCGGTTTGGACGGGGAAGAATGCGGGCGGCAGTCCGGTGTCTTCCGGGATCTACTTCGTGGAGCTGACGAGCGACGGATTCAATCCTCGTTTCAGGAAGATCGCGTTGCTGCGATAAGGCCACCTGGTCGAAGGCGCGGGATCGGACGTGGGAGCGAAGGGGATTGTGAAAAGGCGGATAATATCCGATCCGAAGAGAGAGATGACCAAGAAGCGCGGGTGAGGAGGGGGGCATATGAGGGCGAATGGGAAAGAGATTTGGTACACGGTCTTGCGATCCCGATGGAGTAAAGGAGTTCGAATGGCGGTTCGGGTCGGCGTCGTTCTTGCGATCGCCGGTTGCTGCGCGACAGCTTTTGCGGATCTACCGAGGCGCTGGGAGATGAGCGGCGTGGTTCCTCACGTCCAGGACGCGGGGAGCCGGAACGTTTGCCCGATCGTCTATTACAACATCTGCTCGGGGTATCGTTGGACTTGGGCCTGGGGGATGGCCGGAGAGGAGGCCGGTGTGGTCTTCGATCTCCCGGCGGAATGCGACAAGGTTCAGGGAACGGAGTGTACGAACCTGGGCTTCTGGTGGTACTGGATCCAGACCCAGCCCGGTTACAACTACACGGTCACCTATCGGTTGTTTCGGGCTGACAGCCAGTTCTGCAAGGCGGGTCCCCCGATCGGAACCCTGTCGCGGCAAGATCCCGTCGAGCGCTGGAACTACTATCCCGGCCTCGGCGCGACTCAGGACGATGTCGTGGGTCTCTCGGCATCGCTCGACTGGGGAGGTCGCCCCTATCTCGTCACGGACAACAACGTGAAGAACCAGCAGAAAGGATGTGCGCCCGTCCCCACAGTGGCACACTCCATGCACTACGGAACCGTATGGGAGCAATACTGTCCCCCCCAGCCCCTAACGGATCAACTAGGCTTCGTGAACATTCTTATGGACGCGACGTTCTCGTGTGAGGAGACGTCAATCGAGCCCGCATCGTGGGGAGCGATCAAGACGTTGTTTCGCTGACGTGGCTCCCTGTCGTTCATGTAAACCCCATCCGCCGGTGACCTGGTCGATTTCGGGGACCTTGTCGGTCGGGTTCGAGGCCCGGCGCGTGACGCCATCTTACCCCTCCGCCTCCCCCCGCTCCGCCTCGCGCTCTCGCGCCCGGGGAAGAAACACCCAACGCTCGTCCATGCGGGCGTCAAATCGCCTCGTTGGTCTTTGAGCCGCTCCAGAACATCGCTGAGGAATCGACGGCCGGCCCGTGTCCGCATAGAACTTGGCGAATCGGGGCGAGAGGCCCTGAAGCACGTGGTCCACCATCCGGCGCAAGGAGCGCAACGGATGGTCCGCCGGAATCCGATCCTCCATCGACACGCAGCATCACATCTCGTCCGGTCGCTGATCCGATCCTCGCATCTCGTTTCCTCCATCGTGATGGGTACGAGATGCACCACACAAAACGCTCGCCGCCGAGCGAGGAAGAGAGGGATTTCTCGGCCCCCTGCTGGGTGCACGAAGCGGATCATCCAGCATGAAGGGAAAGATGGTATGCTCCGCCAAGGACGGAACGTCCCCAGGGGAGACGCGATGCCCGCTGAGAAGAAGCCCGCAGGAAAAATCGCGAAGCTCGCGTTTCATCCGCTCACCCGCGATCGCTGGAAGGACTTCGAAGAACTGTTCGGGCCGCGCGGCGCGTGCGGCGGGTGCTGGTGCATGTGGTGGCGGACCACGCGCGGCGTGTTCGCGAAGAACCAAGGGGAGGGGAACCGGCGCGCGATGAAGAAGCTCGTCGGTTCGGGAGAGGTTCCGGGGATCCTCGCGTACGCCGGGGATCGGGCGATCGGTTGGTGTTCGGTCGCGCCCCGCGAGAGCTTCCCCTCGCTCGACCGCTCGCCCGTCTTGAAACGACTCGACGACCGGCCGGTCTGGTCGATCGTGTGCCTCTTCGTCGCGAAGGAGCATCGAGGGAAGGGAATCTCCGAGAAGCTCGTCCGGGCCGCGGTGACGCACGCGAAAGAGAACGGCGCGAGGATCGTGGAAGCCTATCCGTCCATGCCGCGCGGGAAGGAGCTCTCCCCCTTTTCGAGCTTCATGGGCGTTCCCTCGCTCTTCGAGAGGGCGGGGTTCGTCGAGCGGAAGCGTCCATCGAAGGCGAAGATGGTCATGCGAAAGGACCTCAGATAGGCAAACGATCCCTTCGACGACTGGTTTCTTTCGGGGCCTCTCGCCTCTCTGGCGAGTCGATTCCAACTGCCTGGGTCGCTCTCTCACACGCGCGCGCGGATCCGAGCGGAGATCCGCGCGATCCCCTCGCGGAATCGATCGGCGGGAGGGAGGAGGCTAACAACGAGGTGCCCGTCGGTCGGGAAGTCGAAGAGATCGCCCGGGTGAACGTGCACCTTCTCGCTCTCCAAGAGATCGAGCGCCCAATCCTCGTCGCTCATCACGCGTGGGACGCGGAGGACCGCATACCATCCGCCGTCCGCGTGGAGGCACTCCCACGGATCCGCCGGCTGCCGCGCGTCGAGGAGCGCGGCCCGGTTCGCGCGCACCCGATCGAGGATCGCGCGGCGCACCGGCTCGCCGGCGCGAAGAAGCGATTCGCATCCCGCTTGCACCGGCGTTCCGACGGAAAGGAACGTGTCCCCGATGATCTCGAGGCGCTCGAGCGCCTCGTCCCGGAGAGCCTCCGGCCCGCTCACGACGATCCACGAGAGCTTCATCTGCGGGAGGCCGGCTTCCTTGGAGAGGCCGCCCAGGCTGAACGTGAGAACGCGCGTCTCTCCGGCGAGCGTGCGGGGGAACGCTTCCTCTGTGAACGAGTACGCGGCGAACACCTCGTCGGACACGATTGCGAGGTTCCGCTCGCACGCGAGGCCGCGAAGAGCATCGATCTCTTGATGGGTCAAGAACGAGCCGGTCGGGTTGTTCGGATGGACGACGACGATCGCGCGGGTCCTCGGACCTACGAGGCGCGCGATCGCGTCCAAGTCGAGGCGCCACGCGGCGTCGTAGAAGAGCGGGTAACGCACGACGCGCACCGACTCGAGCCCCGCGAGGAAATCGAAGAGCGGATAGCTCGGCGCCGGGACGAGGGTCTCGTCCCCTTCGTCGCAGAGAAGCTTGAAGAGCCAAGCATACGCCTCGCTCGTCGAGGCGGCGAGCACGAGGCGCGAGGCATCGATCCCGCCGTAGGACCTGGCGATCGCCTTCCGCGCCGAAAGAAGCCCGCGGGGATCGGGATCGTAAGCGAGCCCCCGCGGATCGGCGAGCGCGCCGAGGATCGCTTCTTCGGGATACGAGAACTCGCAGCGCGTCGGGTTCGACTCGGTGAGATCGAGGACCGTCTCGCCCGCGGCGCGCATCGCGGCGAGCCGCTCTGCGATCCTCGTCGGGCGAAGCTCCCAGGACGCGCGTTCGGAGAACAAGCCGACTTCCTCCCCCCGCCCGCGAGTCTACCTTCCCGTGCGTGTTCGGTCATCGCGCTTGATCGGCGGGACCGTTCGGATGTAGATTCCGCGGCGGAAGGGCCGGCGGCTTCCCGCCGGTCGCTCGCGAAAGGACGGAGCGGAGGCGATGGATCTCGGGAACTTCCTCTTTCCCCTCACGTGGGCCGGAGTAGGATTGGCGATCCTCTGCGGAGGGATCGTCGGCTTTGAGCGCCAGATCCGCGGGAAGCCGGCGGGGATGCGGACGAGCATTCTCATTTGTCTTGGGACGCAGGTCTTCGTGGAGCTCGGCACGGCGTTCTCCGGCCCAGGAACCGATCCGACGCGCGTTCTCGGCCAGGTCGTCACGGGAATCGGTTTTCTCGGAGCCGGCGTCATCCTCGCGCGCGGAGGCGTCGTCACCGGCGTCACGACCGCGAGCGTCGTCTGGCTCCTCGCGGCGATCGGATGCACGATCGGTTTCGGGCACTACGGGGCGGCGGTCGTTCTCGCGGCGCTCACCGTGGCGATCCTAAACGGAATCGAGCTTCTCGAGGCGAGCTTCAGGCGGCTTCGTTCCGGGCCGCGCGACGGTGATCCGCGCTCCCGGCCGAACGGTCCTTGACCGGCTCGCCCGCGCGGAGAAGGCGGGCGATTCCAAGACACGTAAAGTATGTGATCCCTCCCGCCCACGCGACATCGCTCGCGAAGTGCGCCCCCTGCCCCATCCGCGCGATCCCCATGAGAACGCCGTAAAGGACGCCGAGCACGAGAAAGAAGATCGCCCACCTTCTCCGCGTTCGCCGGAGGAGGAAGAACGGCGCGAACAGGAAGAAGGCCGACGAGGCGTGCCCCGACGGAAAGGAATGCCCCGTCCCCCCCGGCCGCCATTCGAGGACCCTCCAATGCGAGGCCTCGCCGCCGAAGAGGGCGAGATCGCGCGGGCGCGGTCTTCCCCAGTGGTCGCGAAGAACGGCGTTCACGAGAAGCCCGGGCCCCACGAGGAGCGCGAGAACGAGGAAGAGCGCGCTCCGGCGATGTCGGACGAGAGAACGCGCGAGGAGGCTCGTGAGAAGAAGCGCGAGCGCACCGACGCCGAGAGACACGCCCGGCTTCGGCCCGTGATCATAGAGAAACCGCCAAGGTTGTCCTTCAACGAGCGTCCACCCGGTCTCGGCGGAGAAGAAGCGCTTCGCGAGCGCGAGATCCCAATCGGTGGCGCGGAAGAGGGCCGTGAGAAGGAGAAGAACCGTGAGAGGAAGAAGGATGTCGGGGGAGATCGGTCGCCGCATGTTCCGCCCGCGCGGCGATCCTAGGCGAAGTAGGCCGGATACCGCCGCTCGATCTTCTTTCTGGCCCGATAGCTCCTCGCGAGCTCCAGGAAGATGCCGATCTGCTGCTCGAGATCCACCTGCGTTCCGTCGAAGTAGAAGTTTCTGATCGGCATCGCGTCGTGGTCCTTCGAAACCTCCGGATAGACCGCCTCGCAGACGATTCCGTTCATGCAGGAGAAGGGAGAGATGTCGATGATGCCGTCCGCCCCCTTCCGATGGAGGTAGACGCTCTTCCCGACGGAGAGGACCATCTCGCCGAGCGCGCCCCGGCGCGGAAGGTACGGCGCCGCGTGGTCGAGGATCTCTTCGATGTCTTCCGGTTCCTCGATTCCGATGAAGTCCTCCTCGAAGGGCTTGTAGATCGCGTGCTCATCCGCCCTCTGGATCGTCTCCTTGATCTTCGCCTTGGCGAGCCGCGCCGTCCCTTTCCGCCCTTCGTCGCGAATGCGGAGCTTCTTCTCCGAGTTCGTGTACCAGACCCACTCGCCGATATCGGAGAGCCACGCTTCGCCCCCTTGCTCCTCGACCTTGCGCGCGAGGTCCTCGTTCGAGAAACGGTTCAGGCGGCAAAAGATCTCGCCGACGATCCCGACGAGCGGTTTCCCCTTCTCGTACCTCGCGGGGACGGCGCGAAAGCGCGCGCGCGACTCGGCGAGCGCGGACGTGATCGCCTCTAGCCTCTTCCCCGCAGAGAGCCCCGGCTTCTCGAGCACTCCGCACAGCCGCGCGACGCTCTCTTCGTAGACTGCGTCCATGTCTCCCTTGCGGGCTTCGTACGGCCGGCAGCGGAGGAGCATCTTCCGAAGCGCGTCCGCAGCGATCAGCCCGCGCCAAATCGCCCGCTCCATGTTCTCGGATCCGATCCCGTCGTAGCCGTCGCGCGAGGAGGGAGAGAAGACGTACACGTCGTCCGCGCCGATCTCGCGGAAGACTGTCTCGAGAAGCTGCGCGTACTGCCCGAACCGGCACGGTCCGCTTGCCGTCGGCATGAAGAAGGCGGTCTTCGACGGGTCGAAGTCCTTTCCTTCGGCGACGCGGAGAAAGTCCCCGAGCGTCACCTTCTCCGGATAGCACTCGTCTCCCGACGTGTAGCGGCTTCCGAGCTCGATCGTGCGCTCGTTGGAGGGGGGCGTCGGCTCCGCGTCGATGCCGGCGCTCCGAAAGACCGCCGCCGTCGCGCGCGCCGAGCCGTACGCCATCGGCGGGATGTAGAGCTTGCGTCCCTTGAGCGTCTTCGGCCGCGAGGACAAGGACCTATCCTCCCACCGGCGCCGGCTCCGCGCTCCGCCGGAGGAACCCCTTCGAGTCGAGGTACGCCTCGCAGCGCGTGAGGATGCCGGCGTCGTTCGAATGGCCGTCGATCGTGAGGCTGAGGAACGGCTTTCCCGAGGCCTCGCGGATATAATGCTTGATGTACGAATCGGGTCCGCACTTGAAGTTCGTGATGTAAATGATATGGAGATTGGGCCGGGTTCCGACAATCTTCGCCGCCTGGAGGATCTTCCGGCCGTAGTTCCAGAACATGTTGCGGTTCACGTCCCGCATCTCGGTCCCCGCGAGCGGTAGAAAATCGAGTGGGATGACGTTCACCCCGTAGGATTCGCGGAGCTTCGTCGGGACGTTCAAGTTCACCCCGCGGTCGTAGATGTTGTACGGCCTCCCGAGAAGGACGATCCCCGGCTCGTCGCCGAGACTCTCGAGCGCCTCGCGTCCGCTCTCGACGAGCGCGCGCCTGAACGAATCCTGCGCCTCGTACGCGGAGCGGAGCGCCCTCTCGCCGTCCTGCCTCGAGACGCCGATCGCCTCCCAGACCTCCGCGAGCTCCTTCCGAACCGCGTCGAATCCCCGGCGGAAATGTATGTTCGGCGCGAGAAGCCGCCCCCCGATCCGCTCCTTCAACCCCGATTGCCCAACCACGAAGGGGAGCGTCTGCCCCCACGGACAAAGATGAGACTCCATCTCCGGAATGTCGGTCTCGGCGTCGATCACGTTCGGGATGAAGAGCCAGTCGATTTCATTCTCGAGAAGATCGACGACGTGTCCGTGCGCGACCTTGATCGGGAAGCAGGGCTCGGCGACGGTCGACTCGAGGCCGAGGTTCACGAGGCGCTTCGTCGTGGGCCCGGAGAGGACGACCCGGCACCCGAGCTCGGCGAAGAGGCGGTTCCAGAACGGGAAGCGCTCGTAGGTGTACATCGCGCGCGGGATCCCGATCCTCGGGCCTCCCCCTCGTTCCGGATCGAAGCCTCCGAAGAGCAGCTCCTCGCGGCGCTTGAGGAGATCGGGAATAACCGCTCGCCGGTCGACCTTCGGCCGCTTTCGATAGCGGTCCGAGCACTTGTCTCCCCAGTACGTCTTCTCCCCCTCGACGGTGAACTCCTGGATGTCGCAGTAGTTCGAACATGCTTTACACGTGAAATCACGCATCGAGTAGTCGACCGCCTCGAGGGAGTAGCCGCGGAAGCCGGTCTCCGCGCCGCTCGTGCGAATCCTCTGGCGCGCGAGAACCGCCATGCCGATCGCTCCGACCACGCCGTTGTGCGGCGGGATGATGATCGGCTTCCCGAGGATCGTCGCGAACGCGGCTCCCACCGAGTCGTTGTACGCCGTCCCGCCTTGAAAGTAGATGACGTTTCCAATGTGCCGGCCGCGAACGACTCGGTTCAGGTAGTTGAGCGCGATCGAGTAGGCGAGCCCGGCGACGAGGTCCTCGACCTTGGCGCCTCTCTGGAGAAACGGGATGATGTCCTTCTCGATGAAGACCGTGCAGCGCTCCCCAAGGCGGATCGGCGATTTCGAGGAGAGAGCGAGCCTCGAGAACTCCTCCTTGATCGAGATGCCGAGCCGCTCCGCCTGCTCCTCGAGGAAGGAGCCGGTCCCGGCCGCGCACGCCTCGTTCATCGCGAAATCGACGACGACCCCGTCTTGAATCGAGATGAACTTGGAGTCTTGGCCGCCGATCTCGAAGATCGTGTCGACCTCGGTGCCGATGAGCCGCCTCCCGATGTACGAGGCGCCCGTCTTGTGCGCGGTGATCTCGTCGTTCACCGTGTCGGCTCCGACGAGCTCGCCGATCAGCTCGCGCCCCGATCCGGTCGTCCCGACGCCGCGGATCCGGATCCGCAGGCCGATCGCCCGCTCGATCTCTTGCAGCCCTTGATGGACGACCTCGATCGGGCGCGCGCGGGTGCGCTCGTAGATCTCGTAGACCACCCGGTCGTCCTCGTCGACCACGACGAGGTTCGTCGAAACGGACCCGATGTCGATCCCGAGGAACGCGTCGATCACGCGGGCGTCTTCGGGAAAGACGTACGGCTCCACGCGGTGCCGGAGAAGGACGACATCCTTCATCGAGAGGGGTTCGCTTCGCGGGAATGTCTCCTCGCCCCCGCCCTCCGCCGCGTCGATCGCGGCCGGGGAGCGGAAACGAGAGGCCCCCGGCTCGCCGCTCTCTCGAGCGAGAAGCGCCGCGCCGAGCGCCCCCATCCACACGCCCTCTGCGGGAACGAGGAAGTCCTTCTCCTCGATCGCGAAGAGGGAGCGCATCGCCCGCACCACCCCGGCATTCGCCGAAACGCCTCCGATGAAGGCGACCGGCGGGTCGACCCGCTTCCCCTTCGTGATGCTGGCCTTGTAGTTTCGCGCGACCGCCTCGCAGAGCCCCTTGAGCACCTCGCCGGGCGCGTACCCCTTCTGCTGGGCGTGGATCATGTCGCTCTTCGCGAAGACGGAGCAGCGCCCGGCGATCGTGGGGGTGCGCGCGGCGGATTCGGTCACCGCGCCGACCTCTTCGATCCCGAAGCGGAGCCGCGAAGCCTGTTGATCCATGAAGGATCCGGTTCCGGCCGCGCAATCCCCGTTCGTCTCGTAATCGCGGATGCCGATCCCCTCCTCGGAGGCGGGGGAGAGGCGGATGTACTTCGAGTTCTCGCCGCCCATCTCGAGGATCGTCTGCACCTCCGGATAGAGGAAGCGGACACCGGTCGCAACGGCGCGAAACTCGTTGATCGTGCTCGAGTCGAGCACCGCCGCGAGCGGCTTTCCTCCCGATCCGGTCACGACGAGGCGGTCCGCTTGTTCCTCGGGAAGGGCGCGAAAGAGGTCGCGGAGCATCTCGACCGCCACGGCGCGCGGCCGCCCGAGATGCCGCTCGTAGGGGGAGAGGGCGATCCGGGCTTCCCCTCGGTCGAACACACGGTACCCGCGTGCGGCAAAGGCGGCATGATCGATCCGGTCCCGTCCGACCCCGACGCCGACAACCGCGATCTTCACGCTGATCGAGCCGACGTCGACGCCGATCGTGAGGAAGGAAGCGGGCAATGCCATGCTCATCGAGCTCTCCATCTGGTCCCGGGGGGGAATACGCGGGTAAGCCTAACGACGCGAGGGAGGGTTGTCAACAGGCCGCCCACGGGGCCCAAGGGCCAACTTCTACGGATTCAAAAGGCTGCGCCCGCCGCACACCGGGAGACGGCCCTTGCGCGACGGGCGAAAAGAAACGGAACCGGCATTCGGCGCAAGGGACGGGCGAGGCGGGTTACTGTGTCCGGCCGAAGGAAACCGATTCCGTTTTATTCAGTTGTGTGTCCCCTCGGAGATTCGGGGGAGAAGCTGAGCCGCGTGGCGCCGAACGCCACCGCCATCCGACCGATCCCTCCCCCGGCAGAGAGTTTGGCCAAATCAGCGTGACGGCCCGCCTCTCCCCTCGACTGGCCGACCTGCGGGAGGCGCAGAAAACGCCGCCGGGACCGCGCCCTTACCCCGAGGGGTTCATCTTTTCTAATCCACAAGCTCCTCCTGCATGAGCGGTGCCAATCGACGCGCGCCGTCCGCCCAGCAAGGCGTTCCCCGAATCCCTTGACCGACAATAGATTGCGGGCGGCCTCCCCAGAAGCCCGGGAGCCGCCCGCTTCTCTCCGTGCCAGATTGTCCGGCTCACCGCCGGGGGGCGTTTCCTTTTGTCATTCCAGGTCGAACTTGACCCCCTGCGCGAGGGGCAATTCTTTCCCCCAGTTAATCGTGCAGGTTTGCCGGCGCATGTACGCCTTCCACGAGTCGGACCCGGCCTCCCGGCCCCCGCCGGTATCCTTCTCCCCTCCGAAGGCGCCTCCGATCTCCGCGCCGCTCGTCCCGATGTTGACGTTCGCGATCCCGCAGTCGGAGCCGCGGTGCGAGAGAAAAGTTTCGGCATGAAGGAGATCGCGGGTAAAGATCGCCGACGAGAGCCCCTGGTCGACACCGTTGTGCCAGGCGATCGCCTGGTCGAGGTCGTCGTACGGGAAGACGTAGAGGATCGGCGCGAAGGTCTCCTCGCGGACGATCTTCATGTCGGGACGCGCCTCGACGATCGTCGGCTCGACGAAGAACCCCGGCCCCTTCTTCCGGTTGCCGCCGGCGAGAACCTTGCCGCCCTCGCGGACCGCTTCGGCGATCGCCTGTTCCATCGTCTCCACGGCCGCCTCGTTCACGAGGGGGCCCATCAGCGTCTTCGGGTCGAGCGGGTCGCCGATCGGAACGGACCGGTACGCCGCGACGAGCTTCTTCACGAGCTCCGCGTGGACCTTTCGGTGGACGAAGATCCGCCGCGTCGAGGTGCACCGCTGCCCGGCCGTCCCGACCGCGCCGAAGAGGATCGCGCGAAGCGCCATGTCGAGGTCGGCCGTCTCGTCGACGAGGATCGCGTTGTTCCCGCCGAGCTCGAGGATCGTGCGCCCGAGGCGCTTGGCGACGACCTCGCCGATCCGCCTGCCCATCCGGCACGAGCCGGTCGCTGAAATGAGCGGAATCCTTCTGTCCTGAATCATTCGCTCCCCGACGGTCGAGCCGCGTCCGATGACGAGAGCCATGACGCCCGGGAAGCCGTTCCGATCGAGCACCTCGTTCATGATGTTCTGAGTCGCGATCGCAGCGAGCGGGGTCTGCGAGGAAGGCTTCCAAATCATCGTGTCGCCGCACACCGCGGCGATCATCGCGTTCCATGCCCAGACCGCGACCGGGAAGTTGAATGCGCTCACGATCCCGACGACGCCGAGCGGGTGCCACTGCTCGTACATCCGGTGGAGCGGGCGCTCCGAGTGCATCGAGAGGCCGTAGAGCTGGCGCGAGAGGCCGACCGAGAAGTCCGCGATGTCGATCGCCTCCTGCACCTCGCCGAGACCCTCGGAAAGGATCTTCCCCATCTCGTAGCTGACGAGACGCCCGAGGTCCTCCTTCTTCTCGCGGAGCGCCTCGCCCATCTGGCGGACGATCTCGCCCCGCTTCGGCGCGGGGAGCATTCTCCATTTGAGGAAGGCGTCGTGCGCCGCGCGGACGACCGCTTCGTAGTCCTCTTCGTTTGCCTGGCGCACGGTCGCGATCGGCTTCTCATCGGCGGGGCAGAACGAGACGAGATCGTCCCCCTTCGTGTCGAGCCAGGCGCCGGCGCAGGCGCCCGAGTTCACCTCGCGTATTCCGAGCCGTCCGAGGAAGTCCTTCATGTTCGCTGCCCATCCTTTCTGTTGTCGCTATGCGGTAATCCATTGGGTTTCAATGGGATACCGGGGTCGTTCGCGGCCGGGCCTTTGGGTGTCGGAAGGGGCCTCTGGAGGGAGGCCCCGATCAGTCTAGCGGTTCTTGTTCTTTCGCGCCAGCACTCTCGGACGGAGGCCTACCGGGTTCCTCCGGGGAGAACGAGGCTCGCGACGAAGAGAGCGAGCCCGAAGACGACGACGACGGTCGCGCCGGTCGGCGTGTCGAGGAAGTAGGAGAGGAGCATGCCCGCGAGGCTCATCGCGATGCCGAAGCCCCACGCGACGAAGAGGCGTCTCAATCCGACGGCTCCCGCGAACGCCGCGAAGACGGAAGGCACGATGAGGATCGTGAAGACGAGAAGAACCCCCGCGATCTGCACGGAGCTCGTCACGACGAACGCGAAGATGCCGTAGAAGAGGAAGTCCCACCGGAAGAGGCTGAGCCCGCGGGCGCGCGCTTCTTCCGGATCGCGGCTCACGAGGTCGAGAGTCCTGTGCGTCGCGAAGAGAACGACGCCGAGGAGGGCGTAGATCGCCGCGATCTTCAGCACGTCTCGCCAGGAGACCCAGAGGATGCTCCCCACGAGGGAATGCTTGATGTGTTCGGCTCCGTGGGGGATGCGGTCGGCGATCACGAGCACGGCGCTTGATGCGACGACGTACGCGATCCCGATGATCGCCTCCTGGGGAACCGCGCGAATCCGCCGGCGGGACCAGGAGAAGAGGGCGGCGGCGACGAGGGCGGACCCGAGGCCCATCGCGTAGCCGGCCGCCGTCCCGTGCTCGAACCCGAAGAGGAGCGCGGCCGCTCCGCCCATCGCGGCGAACTGCGCCATCGCGAGATCCACGAAGATGACGCCGCGCCGGAGAACGTGCCCTCCGAGATACGCGTGGATGAGGACCAAAACGACGCTCGCGGCGAAGGGCGCTCCCATGAGATGGACAAGCTGCACGATCAATCCTCCTCCCGCGCGCTCTCGAGAACGGACACGAGCGTCTCGAACCAGGAGAAGAGATCGCCCGTTCCGTCCCGGCTGTCGACCGCCTGGGGAAGGGCGATCGCCAGGCTCCCGGATCGGGAAGCGAGCTTCTTCATGATCGCCGGATCGATGAGATCGGAATGAACGAGCCGGCGGACGTTCTCCGCGCGAATCCTCGCCTCGAGGTCGGTGATGTGGCGGGGCGTCGGCGGGATTCCCGGCTTGCTCTCGACGTTGTCGATGACGCGCAGGCCGAAGGTCCGCGCGAAGTACTCCCACTGCTTGTGATAGGTGACGATCGGCTCGCCCTGGAGAAAGGCGAGACGCGATCTCCACTCGGCGAGCTTCTCGCTCCAGCGGCGCTCGAAGTCGGCGAGGCGCGCGGCATAGTGGGGGCCGCCCTCGGGATCGATCGCGGAGAGGCGCTCCGCGAGCCCTTTCGCGAGCGCCGGATAGACCGAGGGATCGACGGTGTAGTGCGGGTTCCCCTCCGGGTGGACGTCCCCCATGCTCCGATCGACAGACCCGGTCGGGACCTCGAGCGGTTCGATGAAGCTGGACAAGTCAAGGTGTCCGACTGTTCCCGGACGGATCCTCGGGTTGCGCGCTCCTTCGATGAGAAGCGGGAGCCATCCGACCTCGAGCTGGAGACCGTTGTAGACGAGGAGGTCTGCTTCCATCATGCGGCGGCTGTGGCTCGGCTTCGCGGGGAGGGTGTGCGGATCTTCGTTTCCCTTGGCGAGGCGGGCGACCTCGACCCGGTCTCCGCCGATCTCTTCCGCGAGCGCCCCGATCTCGGTGAGGGTCGCGACGACGCGGAGCTTCGCCTCCGCGCCGGTGATGAGCAAGAGCATCATCGATATCGCGAGCGTTCCGATACGAAATGTACGCATGTTATGCTCCAATCCTGAACGATCCTTTGTTCCCGGACGGCGGGTGCCACGCGTCCAGGTTTGTCTTGCTCCGGAGACGGGGGTGAGGCAGAGCGGCGAGTTGCCGCGCGCCGCGCGCGGCATGTTTGAGCAAGCGAGCCTCACCCTCGGCTCCGGAGCTTCCCGTCTTCGCTGGATCGGATCCGCGTTTTCCTGCCGCG